>JANQKO010000637.1 GCA_028281075.1 Alphaproteobacteria bacterium
CGCCGCCGAAAGCCTGGGCGGCGATCTCGCCGATGCCGCCCAGCGCGCCGATCACGGACGACGCTTCCAGCGGCATGAACAGGATCTTCTGGTTCGGCGAGGTGGCGAACTGGCCGAGCGCCTCGACATAGCGCTGGGCGACGAAATAGTTGATCGACTGCACGTCGCCCCGGGCGATGGCGTCCGACACCATGGTCGTCGCCTTGGCCTCGGCCTCGGCCTCGCGCTCGCGCGCCTCGGCGTCGCGGAAGGCGGCCTCGCGCCGGCCCTCGGCCTCCAGGATCGCCGACTGCTTCATGCCCTCGGCGCGCAGGATCTCGGCGTTCCGGTCGCCCTCGGCTTCCAGGATCGTGGCCCGCTTTTCACGCTCGGCCTTCATCTGCCGCGCCATGGCGTCGACCAGGTCGCGCGGCGGCGCGATGTCCTTGATCTCGATCCGCGTCACCTTCACGCCCCAGGGCGTGGTCGCCTCGTCGACCACGGTCAAGAGGCGGTGATTGATCTCGTCGCGCTTCGACAGCAGCTCGTCCAGGTCCATGGAGCCCATGACCGTCCGGATATTGGTCATGGTCAAGTTCAGCGTCGCCAGCTCCAGCTCGCGCACCTCGTAGGCCGCCTTGGCCGCGTCCAGGATCTGGTAGAAGACCACGCCGTCGACGGCGACCATGGCGTTGTCCTTGGTGATCACCTCCTGCGTCGGCACGTCGAGCACCTGCTCCATCATGTTCATCTTGGCACCGATGCGGTCGACGATCGGCACGATCAGATGCAGGCCCGGCCGCAGGGTCCGGGTATAGCGGCCGAAACGTTCGACGGTGTATTCCATGCCCTGCTCGACAGACTTCACGCCCATCGCCACCAGCAGCAGCGCCAGCACGACAATGGCAAAGACGAAAATCGTAAATCCACTCAATGAAATGAACATGGCCCGGTCCCCTTGACTATTTCCATTGCCATGACGGTAACTTTGCCCCAGGCTGCCGCGATTACAACCGGAATAGCAGTGTGGAAGTCCGGGCATGCAAAGCCGCAGTCGTATTCACTCTTTCCATCCAGAACGTTACGGAAACGTTAAGACGGCGGTGCGCGCCCTGCTGCATGCCGCCGGCGGCGAGGCCAGGGCGGCCGAGCTGTGCCGGGTGTCGAAGTCGACCCTGTCGGAATACGGCAACCCGGCGCATGCCGACCGGCACATGCCGATCGACGTGGTGCTGTCGCTGGAAACGGCGACCGGCGAGATGCCGGTGACGGGCCATCTGGCGGCGACCCAGGATTGCGTGCTGCTGCGCCTGCCCGACGCCGATGCCGAGCCGGAATGGCTGGCGCACCTGACCAATATCGGCAAGGAGGCCGGCGACGTCTTCAACCGCGCCGGCGAGTTCCTGGCCGACGACGGCGATATCGACGCGACGGAAGCGCCGACGCTGCTGCGGGAGGTGGACGAGCTGCTGATGGCCGTCGCCGGCATGCGGGCGGCGGTGCGCGGCCGCCTGCCGGCCGACTGAGCCGGCGGCCCGCGCGGCCGGCAACGAAAAACGCCGTCCGGTATGTTTCGGACGGCGTTTATAGGCTCCCTTGCCCTTCATGGCGCGGACCACCCGTTGTCGAAGCAACGGCTGGGCCAGCGCGCGGGCAACCGGATTGCCCGATCGTTTGATGCGCCGGCGCATGTTTCCCTCCATCGCTGGGTCGATGCGTCTATGTAAGCGAAGCGGGTTAAAAGAAAAAGGAGCCGAAGCTCCTTTTTCAAACGGTCTTTCGGAGTCCGACTCGAAACTCCGCGCCTGTGTTCAGTGCGTTCGCCATCCCCCTATTGGTCATCACCGGGCTTGACCCGGTGATCCAGAACGGTGGCTGGGGCACGTGCCGCCTGGATTGCCGGATCAAGTCCGGCAATGACCAAGTCGGGAGATCGTTCGCTAGAATCCGGCCTCAGACCTGGCCCAGGATCGTGTCGGCCCCGGAAACGGCCATCTCGCCCGGATTCTCCTCGATATTGACGGCCTTGACGGTGCCGTCGTCGACCAGGATCGAGAACCGGGTCGCGCGCACGCCCATGCCACGCGCCGTCAGGTCCAGCTCCAGGCCCAGCTTCCTGGTGTAGTCGGCCGAGCCGTCGGCCAGCATCATCACCTTGTCGCCGGCATTCTGGTCCTTGCCCCAGGCGCCCATGACGAAGGCATCGTTCACCGACATGCAGGCGACGGCGTCGACGCCCTTCGCCTTCAGATCGTCGGCATGCTGCACGTAGCTCGGCACGTGCTTGGCCGAGCAGGTCGGTGTAAAGGCGCCCGGCAGGCCGAACAGCACCACCTTCCGCCCCGCGAACAGCTCCGATGTCGGCACCGGCCGCGGCCCGTCCTCGCCCATCGTCATCATGGTGCCTTCCGGCATCGTATCGCCCACGCTGATCGTCATCCTTGTCCCTCCAAATTGTCCCGGATTGCCCCGGCAATCCCCTGCGCTTCGGCTTATAGCCGCAGGCTGGCGCGTTGAAAAGCCCGCCGCGGGGGCAACCGCCATCGCCGGGTCAGCTTCCCGGCCGGACCGTCGTCCTGAACTCGACGGCGCGCGCGCCGTCGACCAGCGTCAGCACCAGGTCCCGGCCGGCCAGCGTCCCGGCCGTGTCGCCGGCGTGGACGGGCAGGCGCAGGCGGGCGCGCCGGCCGCCCTCGTCGAGCCGCACCTCCGGCCGGCCGAAGCGGAACGGGAACGGCGCCTCGACGAACATGTCGGGGGCGTGGAACGCCGTGTCGCCGCGGACCACGACCTCCAGCACAGGCCGGCCGGCGGCGGTCCGCAGGTCGACGGCCTCGATGCGGTCGGGCCCGTTTGCCGGCAGGCGTCGCCGGTGGTCGGCGATCAGCGCCGCATGCGCGGTCGACGCCACCGGCCCGGCCGGCAGGTCCAGCGCCAGCTCGGCGCTGGCCGGCACGCAGATCTCGGCGCAGACCATGTAGTCGACGGCGAGCCGCGCGGTGACGGGCTGGCCCGGCCGCCGCAACGTCAGCTCGATTGGAAAGACGACCTCGCCGGCATAGCCGAAACTGTCGAATCCGAAGGCCGTGAACCGCTTGGGCGCCGGCCAGGCGATCTCGGCGGCGGCGACATTGCCGGAGCCGGTCCAGTCGAGCCGGGGCGGCAGGCCGGCCTCGCCGGGATCGCGCCAGTAGGTCTTCCAGCCCGGTTCCAGGCGGATCTGCAGGCCGAGCGAGACGCGGGCCGCGTCGCCGACCGCCGACTGGGCCGCGACCAGGCGGACCCGGCTGTCCTGGTTGTCGACCCAGGCGCTGTCGGCGGCCATGGCCGGCATCAACGCCGGAAACAGGCCGATCATGGCGGCGGCGCACCATTGAGACATTCTTAACAACATTGCCTTGATCCTAGCCCGGCCAGCAAATCATTGCGCCCCGCCGGTTATATGGGGCTAAATGTATTTCTGGATTTGACAATCTCGTGACCTTGCATCGCCAGCCCGAGGCCCAAGTTTCTTTAATATGAGCAACGACGAACAGCAGGACGGCTATCTGGAAGGGCAGTTGCTGATCGCCATGCCCTCGATGCAGGACCCCCGCTTCGAGCGGACGGTGATCTACATGTGCGCCCATTCGGCCCAGGGCGCCATGGGCCTGGTGGTCAACAAGCTGGCCGACCATATCTCGTTTCACGACCTGCTCGACCAACTGACCATCGACGTGCCGGACGTCGAGAACGAAATCCGCGTCCATGTCGGCGGTCCGGTCGAGACCGGCCGCGGCTTCGTGCTGCACAGCGGCGACTACCAGCAGGAATCGACCTTGCTGGTGAACCCGGAATTCGGCCTGACGGCGACGGTCGACATCCTGCGCTCGATCGCCATCGGCGAAGGGCCGCGGCGCAGCCTGCTGGCGCTGGGCTATGCCGGCTGGGCGCCGGGCCAGCTCGACAGCGAAATCCAGGAAAACGGCTGGCTGCATACGCCGGCCGACCTGGAACTGGTGTTCGACAGCGATCTCGAAAGCAAATGGGAACGCGCGATCAACAAGCTGGGGATCGACGTCTCGTTCCTGTCCTCCGACGCCGGCCACGCGTAGCGCGGGACGCGTCTCGAAGGACCGCAATCAGGCGCCGGCCGTCGCCCCTTCGGCCGGCACCGCCGCCGCGGCCCGATCGTCGCTGCCCAGCATGGCGAACAGCACATGGTCGCGCCAGGCGCCGTTGATGCGCAGATACTCCCGCGCCAGCCCTTCCTCGCGAAAGCCGACCCGGCGCAGCACCGCCTTGCTGCGGTCGTTGCTGGGCAGGCAGGCCGCCTCCAGCCGATGCAGCCGCAGCTCACCGAACACGAACGGCAGGATCGCGCTTACCGCGTCCGACATATGGCCCTTGCCGGCATAGTCCTTGCCCATCCAGTAGCCGAGCGAGCAGGACTGGGTGACACCACGGCGGATGTTGGTGAGCGTGACGCCGCCCAGCAGCCGGTCATCGGCGCGGCGGAACACGAAAAAGGCATAGCCGAAGCCGTCACGGGCATCCCGGTGATAGCGCCGCAGCCGGCGGCGGAAGGCGTTGCGGGTCAACTCGTCGACGGCCCAGGTCGGCTCCCACGGGGTCAGGAAGTCGCGGCTGGCCGCCCGCAGGCGGGCCCAGTCGGCCCAGTCCGTCAGTTGCGGCGGGCGCAGGTAGACCCGGCTGCCCTGGACCATCGGCGCCGGGCCCGACCATGGGGGATTGCGAAGGAATGCTGACAAGGACCGTTGGCCACCACCCTGTTTGTTCAGCCAAATCTTGCCGCGATGCGGTCGTAGCTTGCAAGCCTGTCGATGGGGCCAAGGGCTGCTACGGCCGGTTGGCCGGCGCCGCAGACCCGCGCCGCGACCCGCCGCACGGCCGCGGTGTCGACGGCCTCGATCTCGCCGACGATCTCGTCGACCGGCAGCGGCCGGCCGTGAATCAGCATCTGCCGGCCGAGCTGCTCGGCCCGGCCGGACGAGCTTTCGATCGACATCAGCGTGCCGGCCTTGAGCTGCGCCCGGGCCCGCGCCACCTCCTCGTCGCCGGCATCGTCGGCCAGCCGGGTCATCTCGTCGCAGATCACCGGCACCAGCTCGGCCACCTGATCGGCGCCGGTGCCGGCATAGACGCCGAACATGCCGCCGTCGAGATAGGATGAGGCGAAGCTGAACACCGAATAGCAGAGCCCGCGCTTCTCGCGCACCTCCTGGAACAAGCGCGACGACATGCCGCCGCCCAGCACCGTCGACATGACCTGCGAGGCGTAGAAGTCGTCGTCGTGATAGCGCAGGCCGGGCAGGCCCATGGCGAAATGCACCTGTTCCAGCTCGCGGCGGTCGCGGTGATCGCCGCCGGCATAGCTGGCCGGCGCGAAGCCGGGCGCCGCGGCCGCCGGCAGGTCGCCGAACGCCGCCTCGGCCAGCGCCACGATGGCGGCGTGCTCGACCGCGCCGGCCGCCACCAGGACCATGCGCGGCCCCAGGTAATGCCGCCGCATGAAGCCGGCCAGTGCCTCGCGGGTCATGTTCTCGACCCGCTCGACGGTGCCCAGGATCGACCAGCCCAGCGGCTGGTCCGGATAGGCGGTCGCCTGGAGCTGGTCGAAGATGACGTCGTCGGGCGTGTCCTCGGTCTGGCCGATTTCCTGCACCACGACCGTGCGCTCGCGCGCCAGTTCCTCCGGATCGAACACCGAATGCTGCAGGATGTCGGCCAGGATATCGACCGCCAGCGGCACGTCGTCGCGCAGGACGCGGGCGAAATAGGCCGTCTGCTCGCGGCTGGTATAGGCGTTCAGGTGGCCGCCCACCGCCTCGATCTCCTCGGCGATCGCCTGGGCGCTGCGCCGTTTCGTGCCCTTGAAGGCCATGTGCTCGAGCAGGTGCGCGACGCCGTTGACCTCGGGCGTCTCGTAGCGCGCGCCGGCATCGACCCAGACGCCGACGGCGGCGCTCTGCAGGTGCGGCATGGCGTCGGTGACGACGCGCAGACCGTTGGCGAGGGTGGTCACGTCGACGGTCACGGGCGCAAGCCTCCGGTTGCAGTCTATGCCTTGCCGCCAACCAGGCCGCGGATATGGGCCTGGATCGCGGCCAGGTCGTTCGGCAGCACGTCGTAGCGTTCCGCACGATCGTAAAGATCGGCCAAACGCGCCGGCAGATCGGGCCGGCGCCCGGTCGCCTTCTCGACGGCATCGGGGAACTTGGCCGGATGCGCCGTGCCCAGCACGACGACCGGCGTGTCGTCCGGCGCCCGGTCGCGCGCGGCGGCGAGACCGACGGCCGTATGCGGGTCCAGCAACAGGCCGGTCTCGGCATGCACCCGGCCGATCATGGCCGTGGTCTCGGCCTCATCGGCACGGCCGCTGTCGAAGCGCGCGCGGGTGTTGGCGAGCCGCGCGGCGTCGACCGCGAAGCCGCCGGCCGCCGACAGGTCGCGCATCAGCGCCGACACGGCGGCGCCGTCGCGGCCCACCAGATCGAACAGCAGGCGCTCGAAGTTGCTGGCGACCTGGATGTCCATGCTCGGGCTCTGGGTCGCGTGCACCTCGTCGACCCGGTATTCGCCGGTCTGGAAGAAGCGGTGCAGGATGTCGTTGCGGTTGGTGGCGACGACGAGGCGCGCCACCGGCAGGCCCATGGCGGCGGCGACATAGCCGGCATAGACGTCGCCGAAATTGCCGGTCGGCACGCAGAACGCGACAGGCCGGTCGGGCGCGCCGAGCGCGGCGGCGGCGGTAAGGTAATAGACCGCCTGGGGCAGCACCCGGGCCCAGTTGATCGAGTTGACCGCCGACAGCGCGATCTCGTCGCGGAAGGCGATGTCGTTGAACATCATCTTCAGCAGCGCCTGGCAGTCGTCGAAGGTGCCGCGGACGGCGATATTGTGCACGTTCGCCGCCGTGACCGTGGTCATCTGCCGGCGCTGCACCTCCGAGACCCGGTCGAGCGGATGCAGAATGACGACGTCGATGCCGGCGCGGTCGCGGAACGCCTCGATGGCGGCGGCGCCGGTGTCGCCCGAGGTGGCGCCGACGATGGTCAGGCGCTGCGACCGGCGCGCCAGCACATGCTCGAACAGCCGGGCCAGCAGTTGCATGGCCACGTCCTTGAAGGCGAGCGTCGGCCCGTGGAACAGCTCCAGCAGCCATTCGTTCGGCCCGAGCTGGCGCAGCGGCGCGACCGAATGGTGGTCGAAGCCGTCATAGGTGGTGCGGACGATGTCGGCGAAGGCGTCCGGCGCGATGCCGTCGGCGAACGGCGCCATCACCCGCGTGGCGACGGCGTGATAGGGCAGGCTGGCGAAGGCCTTGATGTCGCCGGCCGAAAGGTCGGGCCAGGCCGCCGGCACGTAAAGGCCGCCGTCGCGCGCCAGGCCGGTCAGCAGCACGTCCTCGAAGCCCAGCTCGGGCGCCGTTCCTCGGGTACTGATGTAGTTCAACCTGATGCTCTCCGCCGCCGGCGCAAACGGCCGCTAGCCTACCCCAAATAGCGCGCCTGTAAATGCGCCTTGAACGCCGCCGCGTCCAGGGGTCCGCCGGTCGCCCGCCGCAGCAGCGCGTCGGCATCGAGGCGCCGCCCCTGGCCGTGCACATTGTAGCGCAGCCAGGTCAGCAGCGGCGTGAAGTCGCCGGCCGCGATGCCGGTGACGATATCGGGCGACTGCGCGACGGCGGCGGCATAAAGCTGCGCCGCGGCCATGGCGCCCAGCGTGTAGGTCGGGAAATAG
>JANQKO010000536.1 GCA_028281075.1 Alphaproteobacteria bacterium
TTTTTTATTGTTTTTCAGCAGGTTGCGATGCCGCTGGATGCTGGCCTGCGCCAGCATGACGGTTTCTTTTTGGGTCGGAGGCAATTTCTTCACAGGCTCTGAGGAGGTCCCGCGGGGACCGTCTCGAAACATGCGATGTCGGGTCGTGGCACGCCGTTACCCGAAGCCGGCTTCACGCGAACCCGGTCCGCCTTAGAATTGCCGCTGCATGCGGCGGAAGCGCCGCGCCTTGCGCGATATCCGCAGCGCGTCGCCGAGCGTGCGCACGCCCTGTTCCTCGGCCAGGTCCAGCAGCTTTACGAACACCGCCGCCGTCACCCGGGCGTCGCCCGCCGCCGTATGGCGGTCCGTCACGTCGATGCCGAAGCGCCCGGCGATGGCGTCGAGACGGTGATCGTGCTCCCGCCGGCAGAGCACGGCCGACAGCAGCAGCGTGCAGAGCACCGGCTGGTCGAAGCGGACGCCGCTGGTGTCTTCCTGCAGCGACAGGAACGCCATGTCGAAGGCGGCGTTGTGCGCGACCAATATGTCGCCGCCGCAATAGGCGTGGAATTTCGGCAGCACCGCCGCCGCGCCGGGGGCGTCGGCGACCATGTCGTCGGTGATGCGGTGGAACCTGATCGAGGCCGGCGGAATCGTCCGGCCCGGATTGACCAGGCTGTCGAAGCCGTCATCGGCATGGATGCCGTTCCTGTCCACGCGCAGGCCGGCGATCTGCACGATCCGGTCGCCGTGCGAGGGCCGCAGGCCGGTGGTCTCGGTGTCGAAGACGACGAAGCGCAACGCGCGCAGCGGCCGGTCGGCCAGATCGCCCAGCGCCGGCTCCGGCGGCAGCTCGCCCGGATGGTAGACCGGTCGCGCCGGCAGCGGCGGTCCGCCGCGCCGCGGCCACAGCCGCGGGACGGCGGGGTGCGCCCACAGCGACGGCAGCGCGACGCCGGCCATGACCAGCAGCACGGCGGCCAGATCCGTCGGCGTCACGGTCTCGCCCAGGAAGACCGCCGCCATGGGGATGGCGAGCGGTCCGACCAGGGCCGGGAACAGGCTGATCCGGCCGACGGTCAGATGCCGGAGCGCGAAATTGTAGAGCAGGAACGGCCCGGCCGTGGCGACCGCGCCGAGATAGAGGATCAGCAGCGACATGTCGGTATCGAAGCCCTGCAGGGGCCGCGCCGGCCGCTCGATGGCGATGAAGGCCAGCGCCGCGACGACGATGGCCATGGACATCTGATAGGCGGTCACCACCATGGGCTCGGCCCGCGTTTGCGCGACCCGGCGCGCCACCAGCGCGTTCGCGCAGGCGCACAGCACGCCGGCCATGGCCAGCGCGTCGCCGAACAGCGAGCCCCGGCCGAGATCGCTCTGATGCCAGACCAGCAGCATCGTGCCGGCGAAGGCGAGCGCCGCGCCCAGCATGATGCTGAGCTGCAGCCGCTCGTGCAGAAAGACCCGCGCCAGGATCGGCATCAGCAGCGGCATCAGGCTCCAGAACACCGCGACATTGACGGCGACCGTGTGCGACAGGCCCCAGATCATGAACAGCGACACCAGGCCCGGGTCCAGCAACCCCATCAGCAGCGGCCGCCTGCCGACCCGGTTCAGTCCGGCGCGCCGGCGCGTCGCCAGCACCAGCAGCCAGAGCAGGCCGGCCGCGAACAGGAAGCGGCCGGCCGCGACCTCGGTGACGGCAAGGGCGGCGACGGCAAGCTTGCTGCCGACCACCGACGACGACCACAGCAGGGTCGCGAGCAGCATCGCGAGCACGGGCATGGCGGGATCTCGAGAACGCTTCCGGGACCGCCAGCATAAGCGTCGGCGCGCGTCCGCGATAGAATGGCGGTCCGGCTATTTCGTCTGCATGGTCCAGACGCCGTCCCAGTCGTCGCCCGGCGGGTTCTCCGCGTAATGGCGCACGCGCGCGAGGTAGAGCCCGGCCAGCCTGTCGTCCGGCAGCAGCGCCGCGGCGCGCTCGAACAGCGTCCTGGCGCCATGCCAGTCCTGGCGCCGGAACGCCGACATGCCGTCGGCCTGGATGTCGAACGCCCGCCGGCCGTCGTCGCCGATCTCGCGGACGCGATAGGCGAAGGCCTCATGGATGCGGACCGGTTCGGCCTTGCCCTTCACCCGCAGCATGTCGATCTCGCGGAAGTGCTGGCGGTCCCGTACCCGGTCGAGCGTGTATTCGCTGACCAGGATCGGCGTGCCGTAATACTTGGTGGCGCTCTCCAGGCGGGCTGTCAGGTTCACCGCGTCGCCGATCACGGTATAGTCCATCCGTTTCGGCGAGCCGATGCTGCCGGCCACCGCCTCGCCCGTATTGATGCCGATGCCGTGCTCGATCACCAGCTTGCCGGCATCCGCGCGGCGCGCGTTCAGGGCCGCCAGCGCCAGCATCATCTCGTTCGCCGCGTCGACGGCGTTCTGCTCGTCGGCCTCGCTTTCGAACGGCGCGCCGAACGCCGCCATGATCGCGTCGCCGATATACTTGTCCAGAATGCCGTGCCGGTGGTCGATGATGTCGACCATGTCGGTGAAGTATTCGTTCAGCATGGCGACCGTCGCGCGGGGGCCGATCGTCTCCGAGATCGAGGTGAAGCGGCGGATGTCGGTGAACAGCAGCGTGATGCGCTGCGCCCGGCCCTCCAGCACGTCCCGGTGCCCGGCCAGCACCCGGTCGACGACCTGCTTCGGCATGTAGCGCGCCATGGTGCCGCGCACCCGTTTCTCGGCCGACAGGTCTTCCAGGATCAGCATCTGGCCGATGAACTCGTCGTTGACGCTGATCAGCGGCACCGCCGCCAGGTTGACCGAGACCCTTTTTGCGGCTCCGGCCGTGGCGATGTCGACGTCGAGCGAATGGTCGCTCTCGCCGCTTTTCGACACCCGGTCCAGGATCGGCAGGATCCAGTCGTTGCCGGGGCCGAAGGCGGCCGTGGCCGCGCGGCCGACGATCTCGTCCTCGCGCCAGCCCAGGATGCGCTGGGCGGCCGCGTTGACTTTCGCCACCCGCTGGTCGCTGTCGAACGAGATCACGCCGTTGCTCAGGCTCTTGAGGATGCTCTCGTCATAGTTCTTCAGGTTGAGGATGTCCTCGAACATCTGGGCGTTCTCGATCGCGATCGCCGCCTGCGCGCACATCGCCCGCAAGCGCCGTTCGTCGCGTTCGCCGAAGCTGGCGGCGTTCTTGTTCAGCACCTGGATGACGCCGAGGCACTTGTCGGTCTTGTTGATGACCGGCATGCACAGCATGTTGCGGGTCCGAAAGCCGGTCCGCCGGTCGAAATCGCGGTTGAAGCGCGGATCGGCATAGGCATCCGTCAGGTTGATGGTTTCGCGGCCGCTGAAGGCGGCGCCGGCCAGGCCGGAATCCGGCGCCAGGTAGATGATCTCGGAATCGATGCCTTCGGCGACCCGCGACCACAGCCGGTTCTGTTTTTCGTCCATGAGAAACAGCGTGCTGCGTTCCGCGTCCAGCAACTGGGTCGCGCCGCTGGTGATTTCCGCCAGCAGCTTGTCGAGATGCAGTTGCTCGGAGATGGCGCTGGTGATCTCCAGCAGCCGCGCCTCGCGCCGCTCCCGCCGGATCAGGTCCTGGCCCATGTCGGTCAGGCTGCGGGCCACCATGCCCAGTTCGTCGGGCCGCGAGCTGTCGAGCGCGATGTCGTACTTGCCGTCGGCCACCTCGGTGAGCGCGTTGCGGATCGAGTCGCAGTCCTCGTGCAGCGCGGCGCCGTAGCGCGATGCCACCAGAAGCGCGGTGCCGACGAAGACGACGCCCACGAAGGCCACCTCGATGGCGTCGCCGAGCTGCGCGTGGCCCTGATAGACCAGCC
>JANQKO010000537.1 GCA_028281075.1 Alphaproteobacteria bacterium
CCTGCTGCGCCGCCTCGACGCGGGCCAGCGCGCCGATCTCCGGCCGGCCGATATCGGCGACGATGCCGGCATCGAAGCGCTCGCCGTCGGCCAGATAAAGCGCGATGTCGCCGCCGTTGTTCACATAGGCCCGGCGCAAACCATCGATCGTCGTCATCGCCGCCAGCACCTCGTCGGCGACCGCGCCCGCGACGGCCGCCATCGGCGTCACGTAGCCGGCGCGATGCGGCCAGACCGCCGCCGCCATGCGCCGCGCCACCGGCCCGCGGAACAGCGGATAGGCCGCGCCCAGGGGACGCCGCAGGCCCGGCAATTCCTCGACCAGTTTCTCAAGAATGTCGTCGAATCTATTCATCGCCCGCCGATATGCCGCCTGAACGCCGTCGGCGGGGCCAAAGGCTTCGACCACCAGGTCGATCGGTCCGTGCTGCAGGTGCAGCCGTCGCCCGTCCGGCAACAGCGCCGATCGCGGCCCGTCCATCTTCAGGTCCCGCCCACCGGCCAGGGATTGTCCGGCCGCCAGGGCCGCGCCGTCAGGCCCTCGCGCGCCAGCACGTCGGCCAGCGGCACGATGGCGTCGACATAGCCGCCCAGCGCCGCGTATTCGTCGCGCGGCATGGTGAACTCGATCGGCGCCACCAGCGCCGGTGTCGGCACATGACCGAAGGCCCGCGCCGGCATCCGCGTCACGTCGACCAGGAAGGTGATGCCGCCACCGGGCCAGACATAGACCGGCGCCCCGCCGCTGGTCACCCGCGACAGCGTGCGCCGCACCGAGCGGGTCAGGCGCACCGGGTTCTCGGTCACGCCGGCCCTGAGACTGCCCCCGGCGCCGGCCATGAACATGACCGAGCACAGCGCCGGCTCGCAGTTCTCGGCGATGCGCGCGTTCACCACCTCCAGCGGCGCCGGCATCGCCGCCGGCCGGAACCGCAGGTCGTCGTCCAGCTCGTAGAAGGCCGCGTCCTCGCCGGTGGTGCTGACCATCAGCATGCGCAGGCCCGGCCAGGCGGTCTTCGGATCGACCTTCTCGATGATGGTCAGCGGATCGGTCACGTCGGTGCCGCCCCAGCCGTCGCCATGGTCCGCCACCTGGAAATAGCGGCCGGGCGTCGAGCGGCGGCCGCGCACCCGCACGCCGGCCGGCGGCAGGTCCAGGAACCGGCCGGCCTGGTGCTCGGTCAGCACGCCGGTGATGTGGTCGTCGACGACCACCACCTCGTCCGCATGGCCCTGCCATTGCCTGGCGAACATGCCGATGGTGGCCGAGCCGCAGCCGACCCGCATGCGTTCCTCGGCCGCGCCGTTGATGACCGGCGCGGCGCCGGCCCGCACGACGATGTCGGCGCCGTCGTCGACGCTGAGCTCGACCGGCTCGCCGTTGCAGAGGTCCAGCATCATGCGGCAGGTGACGGTGCCTTCCTTCTTGCTGCCGCCGGTCAGGTGCCGCACGCCGCCCAGCGCCAGCATCTGGCTGCCGTATTCCGCGGTGGTGACATGGCCGACCTGCTCGCCCTCGCAGCGCACGGCCTGCTGCTCCTCGCCCAGGAAGCGGTCGGTGTCGATCTTCACCTTGACGCCGCAATAGCTGAAGATGCCTTCGGAAACCACGGTCACCATGTCGACGCCGTCATGCTCGGCGGCGACGATGAAGGGCGCCGGCTTGTAGTCGGGATAGGTCGTGCCCGAACCGATGCCGGTGACGAATGTCGGCGCGTCCGGCACCAGGTTGCCGTCCCAGCTTTCCGCCCCCTCCAGGAACGGCACCATGGCGCCGTCGCGGTCGGCCGCGGCCTGCGCCACCACCAGCGGGTCGACCCGCGTCAGCCGGCCGTCGATATTGGCATAGCGGTCGCAGGCGCCGGCCTTGCCGGGCCGGATCCGGCACAGGACCGGACAGGCATCGCAGCGGATCAGGCCACCGCCGCCGGCCGCGTCGCCGTTGCCCGTGCCGGCCGCCGCGCTCATGCCGCGCCGGCCAGCGCCAATATGGCCGCGCGCACCCGGTCGGGCGTCGCTGGCAGCCGCTGGATGCGCACGCCCGTGGCGTCGTGAATCGCGCCCAGGATCGCCGGCGCGGTCGGCACCAGGCCCGGCTCGCCGACACCCTTGGCGCCGAACGCCGCCGTCGGTTCGGGGTCCTCGATCAGGATGGTCTCGATCTCCGGCATGTCGCCGACGGTCGGGATCAGATAGTCGTGCAGGTTCTCGGTGACGCCCGGCAGGTACTCCTCCATCAGCGCCAGGCCCAGTCCCTGGGCGATGCCGCCGTGGATCTGGCCCTCGACCAGCGTCGGGTTGATCGCCCGGCCGACATCGTGCGCCGCGACGATGCGCCGGACCGTCGTCGTGCCCAGCTCCCGGTCGACCTCGACCTCCGCCATCTGGGCCGCGAAGGCATAGGTCGCGTAGGGCACGCCCTGCCCGTTCTCGTCCAGCGGCGTGGTCGGCGGATCGAAGCACCCGACGCCGCGCAGGACATGGCCGTCCGCGTCGGCCGGCATCCCGGCCAGGGTGACGCGCCGCACCACGGCGCCATCCTCGATCCGCAATTCGCCGTCGCCGATATGGATCACGGCGTCGCCGCCGGCATTGGCCAGCCGCAGGATCTGTGCCCGCAGGTCGGCGGCGGCCCGCGCGACGGCGGTGCCGGAGACGAAGGTCTGCCGCGAGGCCGAGCTCTTGCCGGCGTCGCCCGTGCGGTCGGTATCGCCGAACACCTGGTTGATGCGGTCGAAGGCGATGCCCAGCGCGTCGGCGCAGATCTGGGCCATGATCGTGTGGCTGCCCTGGCCGATGTCGATGGCGCCGTTGTAGAGCGTCACGCCGCCGTCTGCCGACAGCCCCACCGTCATCGTCGACGGGTTCGACATCGCCGTGTTGCCGATGCCGTACCACATGCAACCGATACCTAAGCCACGTTTCGTAACCCCGTGATTTTCATTGAATTCCGCGACATCCGTCCTGCCCCGCCGCCAATGCGGCCGCAGCGCTTCCAGGCACGCGGCCAGGCCGGCGCTGGCGTCAAGCTTCTGGCCCGTCGCGGTGACGTCGCCGACCCGCAGCGCGTTCTTCAGCCGGAAGTCCAGCCGGTCCATGCCGACCTCGGCCGCCAGCCGGTCCATGCAGGCCTCGTGCGCGATGGCAGCCTGCGGCACGCCGAAGCCGCGGAAGGCGCCGGCCGGCGGCGCGTTCGTGAACCAGGCCCGGCCCTCGGTCCGGACATGGGCGACCGCATAGGGCCCCATGGCGTGCACCGGCACGCGGCCGGCGACGGTCGGGCCCCAGGAGGCATAGGCGCCGGTGTCGAAGTCGGCCACCACGTCGGCCGCGACCAGCCCGCCGTCCGCGTCGCAGCCGAAGCGGGCCGCGATCCGGGCCGGGTGCCGCTTGGTCGTCGCCGCCATGGATTCGGGCCGCGTATAGACGCAGGCCACCGGCCGGTTCAGCCGCCAGGCCGCGACCGCGACCATGGGCTGCAGCGACTGGTCCAGCTTGCCGCCGAAGCCGCCGCCGCAGGCCGTCGGCACGATGCGCACCCGATCCGGCGGCAGGCGCAGGATCGATGCGATCTCGTCGCGGTCCATATATGGGGTCTGGGTGGTGGCGTGGATCTCGACCCGGTCGCCATCCATGCGCGCCCAGCCCGCTTCCGGTTCGATATAGGCATGCTCGACGAAGCCGGTTTCGATCTCGACCGTGGCGACATGGGCAGCACCCGCGAACACGGAGGCTGGATCGCCGCGTCTTAC
>JANQKO010000061.1 GCA_028281075.1 Alphaproteobacteria bacterium
ACGTCGGCCAGTTCCGGCGTCGACGGCAAGTTCTGGGAGTTCCTGAAATACATGTATCCGACCAGCCACGTCTGGTCGTCGAACATCGTGACCGTCAACCTGGACGCGTGGAACAGCCTGAAACCGGCGCATCGCGACGCCATCGAGGCCCTGGCGCAGAAGCTGCAGCCCGAGTTCTGGAACGTCTCGCGCCTGGAAGACGAGGCCAAGTCGAAGATCCTGACCGACAACGGCGTAATCATGGGCGAGGTCACGGATAACCTGCGCCAGGCCATGCAGGAGCTGACGGCGCCGATGGTCGGCGAGTTCACGGCATCGGTCGGCCAGCCGGCCGGCGCGATCATCGACGCCTACCGCAAAGACGCCAAGCGCATGTAGCGTCCACATTCCGCCGCCCCGCCCGCCGGGGCGGCGGACCTTTCACGAAAACCGGCATCTGGGTCACGGGCCGCCACATCATCATGCTGCCGCGTCTGCTCGCCGTCACGGACGGCTTTTCCAAGTTCATCGGCGTCGTCTCGGCGGTGTTGACGGTGGCGATCGTGGCCATGATCCTGGCCGAAATCACCGCCCGCTCGCTGTTCAACTACAGCCTCAGCTTCGCCTGGGAGTACAGCGCCTACTGCATGGCCGTTGCCATGTTCTGCGGCGCGGCCTTCACGCTGCGCACCGGCGGCCATATCCGGGTCTCGCTGCTGGCCAGCAGCGTGCCGCCGAAAGTCGCTTATGTCATCGATCTGCTCTGTACCGTGCTGGGCATCGTGATCGCCGCCTACCTGTCGGCGGCGCTTGTCCAGCAGGCCTGGCGCTCCTTTGAATCGGGCAGCGTATCGTCGACGATTTCGGCGACGCCGCTCTACATCCCCCAGGGCGGCATCGCCTTCGGCGCCGCCCTGCTGACGCTGCAGCTGATCGTCCGGCTGCTGCGCCTGACGATCACGCGCGAGGAACCGGAAGACACCGCCGGCGGATATCAGGTCGACTGATGGACGCCGGCATCATCCTGATCACCATCCTGGCGCTGCTGGTCGTCACGCTGGGTCTCGGCATCTGGGTCGGCCTGGCGCTCTATGCCGTGGCGATCACCGGCCTGGCGCTGTTCCGCAGCATGCCGGTGGAAAAGCTGCTGGCGCAGCTCAGTTGGAACACGCTGACGACGCCGGAGCTGATCGCCCTGCCGATGTTCATCCTGATGGCGGAGATCCTGTTCCACACCCGCCTCTCCGCCTCGCTGTTCAACGGGCTGGCGCCGTGGACCAACCGGCTGCCGGGCCGGATGCTGCATGTCAACGTGCTGGGTTGCACGCTGTTCGCGGCGATCTCGGGCTCGTCCGCGGCGACGGCGGCGACGGTCGGCCGGATCACGCTCTCGGAGCTGTTCCGGCGCGGCTACAACCGCGACCTGGTGATGGGCTCGCTCGCCGGGGCCGGCACGCTCGGGTTTCTCATTCCGCCGTCGATCATCCTGATCATCTACGGCGTCCTGGCCGAAACCTCGATCCTGAAGCTGTTCATCGCCGGCATCATTCCGGGCCTGCTGCTGGCCAGCTTCTACATGGGCTACCTGGCGCTGCGGGCGACCATCACGCCGGGCATGGTGCCGCAGGAAGACCTGCGGCCGACCTGGCGGGACCGCATGGCCGGGCTGATCGACCTGGGCCCGGTGGTGTTCCTGATCCTGCTGGTGCTGGGCTCGATGTATGCCGGCTTCGCCAGCCCGTCGGAGGCCGCAGCCGTCGGCGTGCTCGGCGCCGTGATCGTCTCGGCGGCACAGAAGACGCTGAACTGGACGACCATCCGCAAGGCCTGTCTGGGCGCGGTCCGCACCACGTCGATGATCGGCCTGATCGTCACCGGCGCCGTGTTCCTGTCGGTCTCGATGGGCTTCCTCGGCGTGCCGCGGCTGATCGCCGGCGAGATCGCCGGCCTCGGCCTCGGTCCGTTCGAGCTGATCCTGCTGCTGCTGGTGTTCTATGCCGTGCTGGGTTGCGTGCTGGACGGCCTGTCCAGCATCGTCATGACGCTGCCGATCACCCTGCCGCTGGTCATCGCCGCCGGCTTCGACAAGATCTGGTTCGGCATCTTCGTGGTCATCGTCGTCGAGATGGCGCAGATCACCCCGCCCGTCGGCTTCAACCTGTTCGTGATCCAGGGCCTGACCGGCGAGAATATCGGCCGCATCGCCAAGGCGACGATCCCGTTCTTCCTGATCATGGCCTGCATGGCGGTCCTGATCGCCATCTTCCCCGGCATCGTCACCTTCCTGCCGAACACCATCCAGCTCCGCGGCTGACCCGCCTTTGATCCACGTCAACGTTGGCCGGCCGACGCCTGCATAGGTTCTGCTGGAGATGGAGGCAGACATGGTGGCGAAGATGATCTCCAAGATCCTGGTGCCGGTCGACGGCTCCAACCACGCCGAACGCGCCGTCGAATTCGCCAGCAGCCTGGCGGACGAATACGACGCCGAGCTGATCCTGCTGAACGTCATGAGCCATGCCGGCAGCAGCCAGGTGCCGGAGGAGCTGAAGCAGTTCGCCGAGCTGGAGCATGTCCGGATCACCGAGGCCGATGTCCTGAAATCGGCCGCCAACGAAATCGTCAACAATGCCTATCAACGCGCGATCGACGTCGGCGTGAAGAAGATCGAGCGCGATCTCGCCGTCGGCGATCCGGCCGAGACCATCGTCGGCTACGTGAAGGAGAACGATGTCGATGTCGTGGTGATGGGCCGGCGGGGCCTCGGGCGCGTCGGCGGCCTTCTGATGGGCAGCGTCTCGTCGAAAGTCGGTCAGTTGGCCGACTGCACCTGCATCACGGTGAAGTAGCGACCTCGACGTCGAGCACGCGCGCCAGAAGCGGGATCTCCGTTTCCCAACGGTGCGGCCCGGGGGAGGCGTCTCGAAGGAGGATGGCCGCCCCGTAAAGGTCGGGTACCGTCAAGCCGGCGGCGTCTCGCGTCGGACGTCAGGCGACGCGGAAGCTCTCGCCGCAGCCGCAGCGGTCGGCCTCGTTCGGGTTGTTGAACACGAAGCCCGCCTCGAACTTGCTTTCGCGGTAGTCCATCTCCGAGCCCAGCAGGTACATGAAAGCCGTCGGCGCAATGAAGATCTTCACGCCCTTGTCCTCGACCACCTCTTCGTGCGGCTCGCGGTCCTTGGCGTATTCGACCTGATACATCATGCCCGAGCAGCCGCCCTGCTTGACGCCGACGCGCAGGCCGGCGACCTCGTTGTCGCCCTGCGCGACCAGGTGCTTGACACGGTCGGCGGCGGCATCGGTAATCGTGATCGGCGGCGGTAAGGCCATGGCTCTACTCCTGCACTCCGTGAATACCATGCCGGTACGGCATCAGAACATGTCCAACTCGACTTTCGCGACATCCGACATCAAGCCCGGCGTCCAGGGCGGGTCCCAGACCAGATGCACGGCGACCTCGCCGATGCCGTCGACCGAGGCGGCGGCCTCGGCGACCTGGCCCGGCAAAATGCCGGCCACCGGACAACCGGGCGCGGTCAAGGTCATCCTGATGACGCAGCCGCCATCGGCGTCGATGTCGATGTCGTAGACCAGGCCGAGTTCATAAATGTTAACCGGAATTTCCGGGTCGTAGACCGTGCGCAAGGCGTTGGCCACGGCCTCCTTTTCGGCAACCTGGATCTTCGAGGTATCGATCGCCACGCCGGCATGGAAGACGCCGTCCTCGTCGGCCGGGGCGCTGGGCATGAAATGGCCAAGCCCGAACCCGTCATGGTGGGTGTCGCTCATTCCGTCGTCGTCTCCTGGCGGCCTTCCATGGCCGCGTTCAGCGTGTGCCAGGCGAGCGTCGCGCACTTCACCCGGGTCGGGAACTGGCGCACGCCGGACAGCACCTGCAGGCGTTCCAGCGCGTCCTCGTCGGCTTCCTGGTGCTTCGAGGCATCGAAATCGTCCGACGTGCAGAGCGCGTGAAAGCTCTCGAACAGGCTGCGCGCCTCGGCCTCTGTCTTGCCGGCGACCATCTCGGTCATCATCGAGGCCGAGGCCTGCGAGATGGCGCAGCCCTTGCCGTCGAAGGCCACGTCCTCGATGCGGCCGTCGTCGCCGATGCGCAGATAGACGGCGATACGGTCGCCGCAGATCGGATTGCTGCCGCGCGCCGCGCGGTTGGCGTCCGGCGGATGCCGGAAGTTCCGCGGATTCTTGCCGTGGTCCAGGATCACTTCCTGGTAGAGCTCGCGCAACTCGTCGAGCATCAGCCGAAAATCTCCTTCACCGTCCGCAGCGCCTCGACCAGCGCATCGACCTCGGCGGTCGTGTTGTAGAGACCGAACGAGGCCCGTACCGTTGATGACACCTTCAACCGGTCCATCAACGGCTCGGCGCAATGATGGCCGGTGCGCGTGGCGACGCCGGCGCGGTCGATGATGGTGCCGATGTCATGGGCATGTGCCTGGTCCATGCTGAACGACACGATCGAGGTCTTGCCCGGCGCCTTGCCGTGGATGTTGAGGCCGTCGATCTCGCCCAGCCGCGCCATGGCATAGACCGTCAGGTCGTGCTCGTGCGCGGCGATGTTCTCGATACCGAGCGCCTGCACATAATCGATGGCGGCGCCGAGCCCGATGGTCTCGACGATGGGCGGCG
>JANQKO010000069.1 GCA_028281075.1 Alphaproteobacteria bacterium
CCTCTGCGTCGTCGGATCTTGCGTCTGGTCATCGGGTCGTGCCGCCGCCCGGTCGTCCGGCGCTGCCTCGGCATCGGCCCCCTGGCGCGTCGGCGTTTCCGCCGCCGCGTCCGGCCGGTGGCGATCGGGCGCGACCGTTTCCCGGCCGTCGTCGAGCTCGTCCGGCGGGTCCTGTCGGACCTCGTCCAGGAGATCGGTGAACCGGTCGTCGGGCCCTGGCTGACCGTTGGCTTTCGGTGGTGGCGGGGCCGTGGGGGCGACGGGTGATACGTTCATACTCATACCGGATGACTTGTGCTGCGGTGTTGATCGGCCAGGCACAAGCAAGGGGCAGGCCAAAAGATCGACGGCCTAAATTGTTGAAATCATTGAATAAGCGCCGAGCTTTCGGGCGTCCGCCGGCGGCAGCTTTGGCCGTTCCGGCAGAACCTGCCGGGCCCGAGGGCGGGAATTTGCCGGGCGCGGAACAACGTGCCGCGCGGTGTTAACGGAATTTTAGGCAAGGATCACGCATGGTTAGGGTTAATGCGGCCTTTCCGCCGATCTCGCGGCCGGTCGCGCGTCGTCCTGAAGGAACCGTTCACATGTCGAATCCGGATTCTGCGACCGAGGCTTTTAACCGCGGCGATTTCGCTACGGCGATGGAGGAATGGCGCCAGCGGGCCGATGCCGGCGACGTCGAGGCGCAGGTGAATCTCGGCTTCATGTACAGCAGCGGCAATGGCGTCGAGCAGGACTTCGGCAAGGCGCACGTGCTGTTCAGCCAAGCCGCGGATCAAGGCCACCGCGAGGCCGAATACAGCCTCGGCGTGCTCTACGGCACTGGCCTCGGCATCAAGCATGACAGCGCCGAGGCGGCCTACTGGTTCACGCGCGCCAGCGACAAGGGCCATTCCTCGGCCATGTGCAATCTGGCCTCGCTCTACGAGCGCGGCGAAGGCGTGACGCAGGATTTCGTCAAGGCGGTCGAGTTGTACGGCAAGGCCGCGGAATCCGGCAACGTGGTGGCCATCTTCAACCTCGGCGTGATGTGCGAGAACGGCGTCGGCGTCGCCCAGAACTACGAACGGGCGATCGAGTTCTACCGGGCGGCGGCGGAAGCCGAATTCCCGCCCGCGCAATATAACCTCGGTGTCCTGCTGGCGCAGGGCATGGGGACGGATGCCGACATCGACGGCGCCAAGTCCTGGTTCCGGAAGGCCGCCGCGCATGGCTACGAACTGGCGCAGCGCAATCTCGACATGCTGTCCGAAGACAAGGCCACGGCGGCCAGCTAAGCCGGCCGGCCGACGCCTCCTTTCCATCGTCTCCCATTGTCGACGCGGGACCGCGCGTGCGCGGTTCCGGCGGCGTTTCGCGCACTTGGCCCCGGCCTTGCAAGTCCGACGGCATTGAAACTGAAATCCAGTCGGTGGAGCACTGGCGCCGTCATGTCCGAGACGAAGGAAGCCCAAGCGGAGAGCCGGAACGGCGGACGGTCGGGCGTGTGGCGCGGACACGGCATGCCGGGCGGGGCGGCGGCAGCAATTGCCGGCGCGGTCCGGCCCGCCGCCGGCCGGCGGCAGCTTCTGCCCAGCGCTCGTCCGACGTTAGCTTTCGAGGGCTGAAGCCATGTCACTCGATGCCGTACTGCGCTCCGCCATCAGCGGCCTGAACGCCAGCCAGGCGGCGCTGCGCATCACCTCGACCAATATCGCGAACGTCAACACGCCGGGCTATACCCGCCAGGAGGTGCAGTTCGCCACGACCGTGGTCGACAACGAGACGGCCGGCGTCAAGGTCAGCGGCATCCGTCGGGTCGTCGACGCGTTCCTGCAGGGCGAGCTGGTCAGCGCCAACGCCAACGCGACCTATTATGACCGTCAGAACGACCTGCATGACAAGCTGCAGACCGTGCTGGGCCGCCCCGACGGCGATAACACGCTGGCCGCTCGGCTCGACCGGGCGTTCGCGGCGCTGGCCGAGACCGCGGTCGAGCCCGGCGATATCGCCCGCCGCATGGGCGCGGTTACCGATCTGCAGACGCTGGCCGACGACATCGACCGCATCGCCCGGCAGATCAATACGCTGCGCGCCGACGCCGACCGTCAGATCGCCAGCGACATCAACACCATCAACGCGGCGCTGGAGGAGATCTTCCAGCTCAACCCGTTGATCAACGAGCAGATGCTGGTCGGCGGCGAGACCGGCGGGCTGGAGGAGCGTCGGCAGCAGGCGATCAACCGAATCGGCGACATCGTCGACATCCGCGTCATCACCCAGCCCGACGGCTTCGTGAACATCGCCACCCGGTCCGGCCTGGTGCTGCTCGACAAGACGCAGCGGAAGCTTCAGTACACGCCGACCGGACAGGTCGACACCTCCAGCCAGTTCAACCAGATCACCGTCAACAAGGTCGATTCCATCACCGGTGTCGTCGCCTCGACCGGCGACGCGCTCTATCCCGGCCTGAAGTCCGGCAGCCTCAAGGGCCTGCTCGACATGCGCGACAAGGAGCTGCCGGAAGTCCTCAGCTCGCTGGGCGAGCTGTCCGCGCGGGTGATCGACGGCCTCAACGCCGCGCACAACGACAATTCGCGCGTGCCGGCGCCGAACGCGCTGACCGGCCGGAACGTCGGCGCGCTCGGCACTGACGCGCACGGTTTCACCGGCGACGCGACCTTCGTCGTGCTCGACGCCAACAACCAGATCACTTCGCAGTACACCGTCAACCTCGACAATCCGGCGCTGGTCACGCTGAACGACGTGATCTCGAATGTGAACGCCAACCTGACCGGCGGCACGCTGGCGCTGACCAACGGCGTCATGAGCCTGACCGCGACGGCCGGCACCAGCGGCGTCGCCATTCAGCAGTCCACGGCCGATCCCAGCGGCCGCGGCGGCCGCGGCTTCGCCCATTACTTCGGCATGAACGACCTGATGGAGGCCCGCGGACCGGCGCATTTCGACACCGGCCTGACCACCACCGCCGGGCACGGCTTCGGCAGTACCGGCACGGTATCGATCTCGCTGCAGGGGCCGGGCGCGCAGGTCGCGACCAGCTACACGTTGAACTTCGCCTCGGTCGGCGGCACGGTCAACAACGTGCTGAGCGACCTGAACACCAGCTTCACCGGCTTCGCGACCTTCGGGCTGGACAGCAACGGCAAGTTGACGGTCACGCCCGCCAGTGGGTTCCAGGACTATGTCGTCAACGTCAGCAGCGACAGCACGGCGCGCGGCGCGACCGGCGTGACCTTTTCCGAGTTCTTCGGTCTCGGCGAGCGTCACCGCCAGGACGCGGCCTTCAACGTCAAGGTGAAGAGCGCGATCAAGTCGGACCCGAACCTGCTGGCGCTCGCCAAGGTGGACCTGACCGCCGGCGCCGGCGTGGCGGCGCTGACCACGGGCGACAATCGTGGCGCGCTGTCCCTGCGGGCGGTCGAGACGTCGTCCATCGCCTTCGACGCCGCCGGCGACCTGACCTCGATCACGACGACGCTGGCCAGCTATGCCGGCTCGCTCCTGTCGACCGTCGGCCAGGAGGCCGACAAGATCTCCAACCTGGCGCAGGATCGCGAGACCCTGCGGGCCGAGATCGAGGCCAAGCGCGAGCAGATTTCCGGCGTGAACCTGGATGAGGAGCTCGCCAACATGATCGTCTACCAGCAATCCTACAACGCCGCCGCGCGGATGATCACGGCGGCGAACGAGATGTTCGACGCGCTCTTGAGCGTAACCTGACCGGCAAGGGGACGGATGTCATGACCCGCATTTCCACCTTCGGACAGAACCAGATCCTGATCACGCAGATGCTGCGGAATCAGACCAGCGTTCAGGAATCCCAGGTCCAGGTCTCGACCGGCAAGAAGGCGATCACTTTCAAGGGTTTCGCCAACGAGTCGAGCGCCCTGCTCAGCGCCAAGACGGTGCAGACGCAGACCAACGCCTATATCGGCTCCAACGAGCAGCTCAAGCAGCGGCTCGAGATCTACAACCTCTCGCTGGGCGAGATCGGCAACATCGCCGACACGCTGCGCCAGGACATGATCACGGCGGTCAACCTGAACTCCGGCCTCGGCCTGATCGACAAGATCGAGGCCCATCTCGACCGGCTGATCAGCCAGTTGTCGACGACTTACGAGGGCAAGTATGTCTTCGCCGGCAACTCGTCCGAGACCATTCCGATCAGCATCAGCGACACCACCAGCCTGCTGGCGCTGGGGTCCTCGGCGAACGCCTTCCAGAACAGCCAGCTCAAGCCCAACCTGGCCGTCGACGAGAACCAGACGCTGGAATACGGCGTGCTGGCCGACGACGCGGCGGCGCCGCTTCTGGAAGCCATGTACCGTATCCTGCAGTTCCACAACGGCACCCTGCCGACCGGCGCCGGTGCCTTCGCCCCGGCCGGCAACTTCAGCGATCCGCTGACGCCGGCCCAGCGCGACTTCATCATCTCCGAGCTGTCCAACGCCGAGGCCGGCGTCAACGCGGCCCGGCAGGCCGAGGCCAAGAACGGCGTCAACCTGCAGATGATCGACCGCCTGATCGACCGCCAGAGCGAGGAGAACGGCTTCCTCGGCACCTTCATCTCGGACATCGAGGACGTCAACATCGGCGAGGCGATCTTCAAGCTGAACCAGGATCAGACGACGCTGCAAGCCTCGCTGCAGACCATCGCGCGCCTGAACCAGATCACGCTTCTGCAATTCATCTAGGACAGGGGAGCGGAGCAGTCATGACGGCGGACGGTATTCGCATCGGCGGCACGGACCTGGTCACCGGCGGCGCCGGCTTCATCGGCAGCCACCTGGTCGACCGCCTGCTGGCCGACGGCCGGCGGGTGCGGGTGATCGACAATTTCGTCTCCGGCGGCCCGCGCAACCTGGCGCACCTGCGGGATGATGGCAGGCTCGACCTGCGCCAGGTCGATATTCGCGACCGGGCCGCGACCATGGCGGCGGCGGCCGGCTGCGAGCGGGTGTTCCACCTGGCGGCCTTGGCCGACATCGTGCCGTCGATCCAGATGCCGGACGCCTATCACGACACCAATGTCGGCGGCACCTTCAACGTGCTGCAGGCCGCGCGCCAGGCCGGCGCCAGGCGGTTCGTCTATGCCGCCTCCAGTTCCTGCTACGGCATTCCCGACCTCTATCCGACGCCGGAGACGGCCGAGATCCGGCCGCAATATCCCTATGCGCTGACCAAGTATCTGGGCGAGCAGATGGCGCTGCACTGGGGCCAGGTCTACGGCCTGCCGGTGGTCTCGCTGCGCTTCTTCAACGTCTATGGCCCGCGGTCGCGCACGTCGGGCGCCTATGGCGCCGTGTTCGGCGTGTTCCTGGCCCAGCTTCTGGCCGGCCGGCCGTTGACGGTGGTCGGCGACGGCGAGCAGACGCGCGACTTCACCTATGTCGGCGACATCGCGGATGCCGTGGCGGCAGCGGCGGCGAGCGACGTCTCGGGCGCCGTGTTCAACGTCGGCACCGGCCGCGACGTCAGCGTCAACCGCCTGGTCGAGCTGCTGGGCGCGTCCGAGACCGTGCATCTGCCGAAGCGTCCGGGCGAGCCGGACTGCACGCTGGCCGATGTCGGCCTGATCCGCGAGCGGCTGGGCTGGCGGGCCGGCACGCCGATCGAGGACGGCGTCGCGGTGATGCTGGACAATATCGACTATTGGCGCGAGGCGCCGATCTGGACCGCCGACGGCATTGCCGACGCCACCAGGGACTGGTTCCGCTACCTGTCCGACGACTGAGCGGCGGGGCCGCCGATCTCGATCTGCGCCGGCGGCTTGCCGGCGCGGTGGTTTTCCCACATCGCCCGAATGCCGGCTTCCAGGTTCCGCCGGTGGCGCGCGTTGTCGAACAACGCGCAGGTATCGCGTTTCGCCACCAGCCGTGCCTTCAGGTCGGCCAGCCGCCGGGGCGTCCGCGCCAGCGCGACCGCCGTCTCGACATAGGTCGGCAGGTCGTCGACGATCAGTTCCGGCATGCCGGCCGCGCTCACCAGCGTCGCGCCGAGCCGCGCCGGCGGCGTGTCGCCGAACATGGTCAGGACCGGCAGGCCGGTCCACAGCGCGTCGACGGTGGTGATGCCGCCGCCATGGTGCAGGTTGTCCAGCGCCAGGTCCGCCTGCGACAGCCGGGCGCAGTGCCATTCATGCGGCATGATGTTGGCGAACCGCAGGCGGTCCGGGTCGATGCCCTGGTCCTGCGCCTGGCGCCAGATGTTGCGCTTGGTCGCCGAGGTCCAGTCGCCGAACCACATGACGCTGTCGGGCACGCGCCGCAGGATGTCCATCCAGGCCTTGAAGATGATCGGCTCGAACTTGCAGGGATGGTTGAAGTTGGTGAAGACGAAGGCCCCGTCGGGCAGTCCCAGTTCGGCCCGCGTCGGCTGCCAGTCGGCGATCGGCTGGCGTACCGTGGCCATGAACGTGTCCGGCAGGTAGACCAGCTTCTCGCTGCACAGATACTCCCATTCCGGGGGGATGTAGATCCGGTCGGTGATCAGGTAGTCGATATAGTCGGCGCCGGTGGTGATCGAATAACCGAGATAGTGCGCCTGCACCGGCGCCGGCCGCAGCGACATGATCGGCATGCAGTTGACGGCGGTCAGGCCGGCCACGTCGATCAGCACGTCGATCCGGTCGTCGCGGATGGCGGCGGCGGCGGCGAAGGCGTGCAGAAACGGCAGATCGGTGAAGCGGTCGAAGGCCTTGCGATAACCGATGCTGAACCTGCTGCCGTTGCACGGCTGCGTGCAATAGCCCAGCACCTCGAAACGGTCACGGTCATGCTGCGCCACGATGTCCTTCAGCACCATCGGCAGGCTGTGAAAATGCGTGTAGGGCAGCAGATAGCCGAGCCGGATACGTTCATCGCCGCCGCCGGCCGGGCGCGAATGCGTATAGGGTGTCTTGATGCCCTTCGCCTGGATCTCGTCATGGATGCCGCGGGCGCGGTTGACCGCCGCTTTCGAGATGAAGTCGTAGCCGACCGGCAGCGCCTGCAGGTTGAAGACGTCGAACCTGATCGGTTCGCCGCTGTCGATCTGATCGGCGATGCGATCGATCAGCGCCGTGGTCCGGCCGTCATAGTCGCGCCAGTCGCAGATGCTCAGCGTCAGGTCGAACAGCCGCGCCTCCGCCCGCTGATTACCCGGACAGATCTGCAGGATCCGCCGGTAGGCGGTGATCGCGTCCTCCTCCAGCTTGAGCGATTCCAGGAAGCCGGCCGCGACCGATAGATTGCTGATGTCGTCCTGGCACCGCGGCAGAACATCGTGGAGAAGCTGCTCGCCCTCGGACCTGTGGCCGGTGTCGATGAGGCATTTGACCAGGGTCAGGTTCGTGTTCACCAGCGTCGGCTGCAGCGCGACGGCGCGCTTGCTCGCGGCCAGGGCTTCCTCGAAGCGCTGCTGGTTGCCCAGCGCGATCGCGAGATTGTTCCAGATGCCGGCGACGTCGGGCTGCCGTTGGCTCAACTCCTGCAGAATGGGCAGGGCCTCTTGGTGGCGCTCCAGATCCAGCAGGGTGGAGGCGCGTTCGATCATCGGTCCCGGCGCCGGCGCGAGCCGGTGTTCGGCTTCCTCGAAGCAGCGCAGCGCCGTCTCCGGATCCGACAGGCAGCGGTGGCAGAGGCCCAGATTGTGGATCGAAAGACCGTCCCCGGGATTGAGTTCGAGCGCCCGTTGAAAGGCGAAGAGACCGCGGCGGAAGTTCTGTCGCTGCAGCTCGATCACGCCGTGAGTGTGCCAGCCGTGGGCGTAGTCCGGATGCTGTGTCACCAGCCGCTCGGCCAGGCTGGCGGCTTCGTCCAGGCGGTCGGCCTGGCGCAGGGCTTCGGCCAGACTGGCGCGTATTTCCGGCGCGTCCGACAGGGCCGCTGCCCGTTCCAAATGGTTGATGGCGGGGCCGTGGTCTTCCGTTTCATAGAAGCTCAGGCCGAGATGCAGGTTGGCGTCGGTGTCGTCCGGCACCCGCGCCAGCAGGTCTTGCAGCGTCCGGCGGCCGTCATCGGTCTCGCCGAGCGCGAGCTGGCAGATGCCGAGGTTGCGCCGGATCGCCGGCGCGTCCGGATCGGCCGCCAGGATTCGCCGGTACTGGTCGGCGGCCTCGGCGACCCGGCCGACAACGCGAAGGCAGTCGGCCAGCAGGGCACGCGCGTCCAGTCGGTCCGGGGCGCCGTCGACCAGACCGGTCAGAACCTCGACCGCGTCCTCATGCCGACCGGCGGCGCCCAGCACCAGCGCCATGTTGCGCCGCGCCGCCGCGTTGCCCGGCTCGGCCGCCAGGGCTTCGCCGTAGAGTTCCAGGGCGCGCTCGAACTCGCCCTTCGCGGCCAGCACGTCGGCCGAAACGATGACGGCATCGGCGTTCTCTGAGGTTCGTGCCAGGTGGCTGCTCATGGGCGGTCGGCAATCAACTCGAAAACGTTGCCCCGGCCATGCGGCCCCGACGATGAGCCGGGCCGCCGGCGTTGGAATTGCCCGAATATGGATTGGTTATGGTTGATGCGCCGTTAATGGCGTCGGCGCCGACATGACCGCGTTTGTCAGTAATTGGTTAACCAAAGCGGCCGAATATGCCGCCGACAATGTAATCGGAGACGCCGGACCGGCACAGATGTCCGATCAAACCCTGTATGCCTGCTTCGAGTTGGATATCGCCCCCCCGGCGTACAACTTCCTCAATTTCCTGGTGCTTGCCGATATCGCCCGGGAAGAGCTGGGGCTGGCGCGCGTTCACGTGGTCTTCGTGCCGGGCACCGGCGATGGCTTCCGGCACGAGGATATCGAGTATCCGGTCGTCAACAAGGAATGGCGGCTGCGCCAGATCTGCCTGGCCGGCCTTTGCCTGCTGCCCGCCTGCCGGTCGCACACGCTGTGCGCCAGCCGCGAGGAGGCCGCCGACCTGCTGGCGGCCCGGGCCCGGCACGTGTTCCCGTTCGGCTACCGGGTCGACAAGCCGAGGGCGGACCACGACTATGGCCGTATCGTCCAGGCCGCCGCCGCCGGACATCGCGTCGATCGTCTGGAAGCGCCCGAGCAGGCCCGGATCTACGTCCGCGAATGGCTGCGGGGCGTCGCCGGCGACCGGCCGGTCGTGACCATCACGCTGCGCGAGAGCAGCTACGACGTGCATCGCAGCAGCAACAACGGCAACTGGATCGCGCTGGCGCGGGAGATGCGGCAGCGCGGCTATTGCCCGGTGGTGGTCCGCGACACCGAGACGGTCTTTGCGGCCGATTCCGATGCCTTCGCGGGCATTGCGATGTTCCCGCACGCCGCCGTCAATCTCGAGCTGCGCGCCGCGCTCAACGCCGAGGCCTTCCTGAACACGGGCATCAATCAGGGTCCCTGGACGCTTTGGCACTTTCTGCGCGAGATCCCCTATCTCTGCGTCTATGTCATCGATCGCATGTTCGAGGGCTGGCACGACTATCACATCGACCGCTCCGGCTTCACGCTCGGCGAGAACATGCCCTTCGCGCGTGGCTGCCAGGTGACCTACTGGGGCGACGACCGTCTGCCCGACCTGCGGCGGGAGTTCTGGGCCCTGGTCGACCGGATCGAAGCGGGCGAGCACCAACGCGGCCCGGCCGGCACCGTCCCGGACCGGTGCGACGGCCCGCTGGAGCTGGCCGAGCGTTATCGCGAGAACGAGCACTATGACCACGCGCTGGCGATCTACCGCAAGCTGATGGACGAAAACCCCGACGACCTGCAGGTGCAGTTCCGCGCGGCCATCGTCAGTTTCGAGGCCGGCGAATTCGCCGCGGCCGTCGATTACCTGACCCAGCCGCTGGCCGTGCTCGGACCCGAGCCGACGGTCGTCGACGTCATGGCGCGGGCCAAGTTCCGGCTCGGCCGTCTCGACGAGACGCTGGCGCTTCTCGACCAGGCGCTGGACCTGCATCCCGACGATAGCGGGCTGCTGGAGCGACGCGGTGACGTCCTGCTGGAGAAATGCAATATCTCCGAGGCGCGGGAATGTTTCCGCCGGGCGCTGGAACGGCAGCCGGAGTCACCGCCGCTGGCCAAGAAGCTGGCCGAAGCCTCCTTCCTGTCCGGCCGTGTCGATGACGCCATCGGCCTCTATGCCCGACTGATCAGGGACCATCGCGTCAGCGTCGTGGTGATCGAGGATCTGGCGCGGGCGCTGAAGCGGGTTGGCCGCGAGAAGCTGGCGGCCGATTGCTACGAGATCGGTATCGCCGTCCGTTCCGGTCGCAAACCGGCGCCGGAACTGCTCAAGCATGTGATCGCCGAGTGTTTGCAGGGGAAGGACGACAGCGCGGCGGCGTGAGCGTGGCCATGCCGCGTCGCCTCGAGGTGTCCGTCGATGAAAACTGGGGAGTGAGTGATGCGTGTTCTGTTGGTCGTCTATGACAACGATGCCTACATGCACTGGTTTCCGCAGGGGCTGGCCTATATCGGCGCCGTGCTGCGCAATGCCGGCCACGAGGTCGAGGTCTACAGCCAGGACATGCATCACTGGCCGGATGAGCATCTGAAAGACTATCTGGACGAAAACCGGTTCGACGTCGTCTGCGGCAGCTTCATCGCCGGCTACTACCAGTACCGGCGCCTGAAGGGGCTGTCCCGGGCGATCAACGAATCCAGGAACCGGCCGTTCTACGTGCTCGGCGGCCATGGCCCGACGCCCGAGCCCGAGTTCTATATCGGCGTCACCGGCGCCGACGTGATCGTCTGCGGCGAGGGCGAGCAGACTATCGTCGACCTGCTCGACCGGCTGCAGAACGGCCTGCCCTGGGGCGACGTCAAGGGCATCGCCTATATGGACGGCAACAAGTGCGTGGTCACGCCGCGCCACCCGCTGATCGAGGATCTGGATTCGATCCCGTTCCCGGCCTACGACCTGTTCCCGATGGACTATTACCGGCTGATGCGCGAGCCGCACATGGAGCCGTCGGACTTCATCATGCCGGTGCTGTCGGCGCGCGGCTGTCCGTTCCGCTGCACCTTCTGTTACCGCATCGATCCCGGCTACCGGGCGCGCCAGCCGGAAGGCATCATCGACGAGATCGAGATGCTGAAGAAGGACTACGGCATCACCTACATCATCTTCTCGGACGAGCTGCTGATGTCGTCGGTGAACCGCACGCTCGAGCTCTGCGAGGCCTTCATGAAGGCCGATATCGGCGTCAAATGGAACTGCAGCGGACGGCTGAACTGGGCGACGAAGGAGGTGATGAAGGCGATGAAGGACGCGGGCTGCGTCTTCATCAACTATGGTATCGAGAGCGTCGACAACGAGGTCCTGAAGAAGATGAAAAAGGGCCTGAACTACGACCAGATCATCGAGGGCGTCGAGAACACGCTCGAGGTCGGCATCAGCCCCGGCCTGAACATCATCTTCGGCAATATCGGCGACGACCGCGCGTCGATGAAGAAGAGCATCGAGTTCCTGCTGCGCTACAGCGACGGCTCGCAGATGCGCACGATCCGGCCGGTCACGCCGTATCCCGGCTCGCCGCTCTACTACACCGCGATCGAGCGCGGCCTGCTCAAGGACGCGCATGACTTCTACGAGGTCAAGCACACGAACTCGGACCTGATCACGGTCAACATGACCGAGCTCCAGGACGACGAGTTCTACGGCCTGCTGTCGGAAGCCAACCAGGTCCTGGTCGACGACTATTTCGAGAAGAAACGGGCGAATGCCATGGACGAGATTGTCAGCCTATACGGCGAACGCGATGACAGCTTCCGCGGCTTCCGTCATACCTGATCCGATGGCGCGCCGTCCGTCCCGGCCGGCCGTCGGCGCGCCAGCTCTTCCTCGGCCAGCGCCCGGACGCGCGGATCGCGGTAGGCCCCGGCGCGCAGGCGGGCCGCCAGCTCCGCGTCGCTCAGCGCCGCCAGATCGGCGCGCAGCAGGCCCAGGCCCTTGCTGCGCTCACGGGACCATTCGTTGATCGGCATGGCAGTGAACCAGGCGATGTTTCATCCGGGCATGACGATAAACGATCCGCGTTGAGATGACGAACAGAACCGCAGCAGCGCTCGTTCCCGCCGCCGATCACGCGGCGGCGGATTGTCCGGTCCCGTCGCCCGACGGCAGGATCGGGTTCATGCAGGGGCGCCTGTCACCGCTGGTCGGGGACCGCATCCAGGCCTTCCCCGCGCGCCACTGGCGCCGGGAGTTTCCGCGCGCGGCGGCCCTGGGACTGTGCCGCATGGAGTGGACGCTCGATCACGACGGCCTGCGCGAGAACCCGCTGCTGACGTTGGGCGGCCAGGCCGAGATCGACCGGCTGGCCGACCGGCATGGCCTGTCGGTCACGTCCGTGACCGGCGATTTTGTCATGCAGGCGCCGTTCTTCAAGGTCGACGGCATGGCCCGGCAGGCACGTCTCGACGATCTGGCCCGCGTGGTCGAGGCCTGTCTGACGATGGACGTGGCCTGTCTCGTCGTGCCGCTGGTGGACGACGGCAGTCCCGCCGGCCCGGGCGAGCAGGACCTCGTGGTCGAGGCGCTGACGCGGCTGATGGCGCAATGGCGGGACGAACCCTTCCGGCTGCTGTTCGAAAGCGACCTGCCGCCGGACCGGCTCCGCGGCTTCATGCGGCGGTTTCCGGACCGGGGCTTCGGCATCAACCTGGATATCGGCAACAGCGCCGCGCTTGGCTACGCGCCGGCGCACGAGGTCGCGGCGCTGGGCCCCTTCATCCACAACGTCCACGTCAAGGACCGGCTGCGCGGTGGAACCACGGTGCCGCTGGGCCACGGGGCGGCGGACTTTCCGGCCGTCTTCGCCGCGCTGCGGCGGAACGGTTACGACGGCGCCTTCATATTGCAGACCGCCCGGGCGGCGGACGGCGACCATGCCGGCGCCATCGCCCGCTATCGCGATCAGGTCCGGGCCTGGCTGATGGAAGCCGGCTGATGGATCTCGCGCTGCGCGGCAAATCGGCCGTCGTCGCCGGCGCGTCGCGCGGCATCGGCCGGGCGATCTGCGCCGCGCTGGCGGCCGAGGGCGCCGACGTGCTGGCGCTGGCGCGCGGGCAGGACGATCTGACCCGGCTGGCGCGCGAGCTGGGCGTGCGGACGGCCGCCTGCGACACCGTCGACGCGGACGATCTCGACCGGTTGGCCGGCGCCATCGACGGCACCGGGCGGCCGGTCGATATCCTGGTCTGCAATGTCGGGTCCGGCCGCGCCGCGCCGCCGGGCGAGGAGCGGGTCGCCGAGTGGCGGCGGGTGCTGGAGATCAATCTCCTGGCCACCGTGGGCGTGATCGAGCGGCTGCGGCCCAGCCTGGGGCCGGACGCCGTTATCGTCTGCACCTCCTCCATCGCCGGCCGACAGGTGCTCGGCGCGCCGACCGCCTACGCCGCCGCCAAGAGCGCGCTCGACGCCATGGTGGCGAACCTGGCCCGGCCGCTGGCCGAGGCCGGTATCCGCATCGTCGGCGTGGCGCCGGGCAACATCCTGTTTCCGGGTTCGGTCTGGGACACCAGGCTGAAGGAAGACGAGGCGGCCGTGGCCGGCATGCTCGCGCGCGAGGTGCCGCTGCGCCGGCTGGGCCGGCCGGAGGAGGTCGCCGACATGGTCGCGTTCCTGGCCTCGCCGCGGGCGTCCTTCGTGACCGGCACCACGGTCGTCGTCGACGGCGGCCAGACGCGGGGGCATTGAGCCATGGGCGATCTCGACCAGCGTCATGTCCTGATCACCGGCGGCGCCGGCTTGCTGGGGCGCGAGCACGCGGTCGCCGTCGGCCGCGCCGGCGGCCGGCCGGTGTTGGTCGATATCGACGCGGCCCGCCTGAACGATGCCGTGGTTGAGGCGAACGACCGCATCGGCGACGCCCGGGCGGTCGGGCATGTCGTCGATATCACCGACCGCGACGGCCTGACGGCGCTGCATGAGGAACTGACCGGCGCGGTCGGCGGCATCGACGTCGTCGTCAACAACGCGGCGATCAATCCGACCATGGACGATCCGCGCGCCGCCGCCGCGTCGGCCCGCTTCGAGACCTACCCGCTGGAGCTGTGGAACGCCGAGCTCGCCGTCGGCCTGACCGGCGCCATGCAGGTCGCCCAGGTCTTCGGCGCGGCCATGGCCGACCGCGGCCGTGGCGTGATCGTCAACATCGCCTCCGACCTCGGCCTCATCGCGCCCGACCACCGGATCTACGCGCCGAGCCGCCGGATGGCGGATGTGCAAAGCTTCAAGCCGGCGAGCTACGTGGTCTGCAAGACCGCGATCGTCGGCCTGACCCGCTATCTCGCCACCTACTGGGCGCATCGCGGCGTCCGCTGCAACGCGCTGGCGCCGGGCGGCGTGTTTGCCGGTCAGCCGGACTCCCTGGTCGACGGCATCGTCGACCGCGTGCCGCTCGGCCGCATGGCCCGGCCCGACGATTATCACGGCGCCATCGTCTTCCTCTGCGGCGACGCCTCGGCCTACATGAACGGCCAGGTGATGGTGATGGATGGCGGCCGCAGCGTCTGGTGACGGCCGCCGGCGGCTGGTCGTGGTCGGCGGATCGGGACTGGTCGGACGGCATCTCGTCGCGGCGGCCCGGCGGTCGGGCCGCCGCTGTCTCGCCACCTACCATCGGCATCCCGTTGCCGGCGGCGTCCGCTTCGACATGGCCGCCGACCGTCTGTCGGAACGGCTGCCCGACCTCGGTCCGGGCGACGCCGTGGTCCTGCTCGGCGCGCATGTCGACCAGGCCTGGGTCGATGCCAACGCCGCCGCCGCGCGCGCGCTGAACGTCGAGGCCACCTGGCGCTGCGCGAACGACGTCGTCGATGCCGGCGCGCGCCTGGTCTTCATGTCCAGCGAGGCGGTGTTCGCCGGCGACCGCGAGAACGGCTACGACGAAGAGGCGTCGCCGAGCCCGGTCAGCCGGTACGGCGGGCTGAAGGCGGAGGTGGAATCCCGGCGCCGGGCGCCCGACGCCGCCGGCGGCATCGCCCGGGCGGGCTGGATCGTCGCCGCCGACGAATGCCGGCGTTGCCCG
>JANQKO010000101.1 GCA_028281075.1 Alphaproteobacteria bacterium
CCCATGTCGACGACTGGGAAGACGCCGAAATCTTCCCGGCCCACGACGTGTTCAAGAAACTGGGCGACGCCGGCCTGCTGGGCGTGACCAAGCCGACCGCGTTCGGCGGCATGGGGCTCGACTACTCCTACGCCGCCGCCATGGCCGAGGAGTTGGGCCATATCCACTGCGGCGGCGTGCCGATGGCGATCGGCGTGCAGACCGACATGGCGACGCCCGCATTGGCGCGGCACGGCTCGGACGAGCTGCGGCGCGAATTCCTGGCGCCGTCGATCTCGGGCGATTACGTCGCCTGCCTCGGCGTCAGCGAGGCCGGCGCGGGCTCGGATGTGGCCTCGATCAAGACCACGGCCCGGAAAGACGGCGACGATTACGTCATCAACGGCGGCAAGATGTGGACCACGAACGGCACCCAGGCCGACTGGATCTGCCTCTTGGCCAACACCAGCGACGATCAGGCCCACCGCAACAAGTCGCTGATCTGCGTGCCCATGGACACACCCGGCGTCGAGATCGCCCGCAAGATCAGGAAAATCGGCATGTTCTCGTCCGACACGGCGCAGATCTTCTTCGACGAGGTGCGGGTGCCGCAGCGCAACCGCATCGGCGAGGAAGGCAAGGGCTTCACCTACCAGATGCAGCAGTTCCAGGAGGAACGGCTGTGGGCCGGCGCCAAGTCGCTGATCAGCCTGGAGCAGGTGATCGCCGAGACCATCGACTACACCCGCGAGCGCAATGCCTTCGGCCAGCCGGTGCTGGACAACCAGGTCGTGCATTTCCGCCTGGCCGAGCTGCAGACCGAGATCGAGCTGCTGCGCAGCCTGGTCTACCGCGCCGTCGAGCTCTATGTCGGTGGCGAGGACGTCACCCGGCTCGCCTCGATGGCGAAGCTGAAGGCCGGCCGGCTCAGCCGCGAGGTGGCGGACGCCTGCCTGCAATACTGGGGCGGCATGGGCTATACCTGGGAGAACCGCGTCGCCCGGTCCTACCGCGACGGCCGGCTGGGCTCGATCGGCGGCGGCTCGGACGAGACCATGCTGAGCATCATCTGCAAGTTCATGGGCATCCTGCCCCAGCGCCGGAACGCTTAGAGATGCTGCCGGACTGCGAGACCCTGCTGCTGGAGCGCGACGGCTGGCGCCTGCGCGTGACGCTGAACCGGCCGGAGAACCGCAACGCGCTGTCGGCCGAGATGGTGAACGAGCTGACTGAAGTGTTCGACGCCGTGCGCGACGACCGCGACGTGCGCGCCATCGTGCTGCGCGGCGCCGGCGGCAACTTCTGCGCCGGCGGCGACATCAAGGGCTTCGGCCGCAACCAGGCGGGCGCGGCCGACGACACCGAGGTGATCGCCGGCAACCGCCGCTACGGCGAGCTGCTGGACAAGGTGAACCGGGCACCGCAGGCCGTGATCGCCGCCATCGAGGGCGCGGTGATGGGCGGCGGCATGGGCTTCACCTGCACCTGCGACATCGCCGTCGCCGCCGGAAACGCCCGCTTCGGCCTGCCGGAGGCGACGCTGGGCCTGCCGGCGGCCCAGGTCGGCCCGTTCGTGGCCCAGCGCATCGGCCTGACGAAGGCGCGCATGCTGGCCGTCACGGGCGCGCGGCTCAAGGCCGACGAGGCGCTGGCGATGGGCCTGATCCACCACGTCGTCGCCGACGCCGAGGCATTGGACGCGAAAGTGACGGAGCTGCTGGCCGCCATCGCCCGCTGCGCGCCCGACGCGCTGGCCGAGAACAAGCGGCTGCTGCACCTGTCGCTGGCCGCCGACCGAGAGACGGTCGTCATGGAAGCCGCGCAATCCTTCGCGACGGCCATGCGCGGCGATACCGCGAAGGAGGGCGTCGCGGCGTTTCTCGAGAAACGGCCGGCGGCGTGGGTGTCTTAGCGCTATGCGTTTCAGCAAGATCCTGATCGCCAACCGGGGCGAGATCGCGGTGCGGGTGATCCGCACGGCGCATGCGCTGGGCTACCGGACGGTGGCGGTGCACAGCGCCGCCGACGCCGAGGCGCCGCATGTGCGGCTGGCCGATCAGAGCGTCGCCATCGGGCCGGCGCCGGTCGCCGAATCCTATCTCGACATCGACCGCATTATCGACGCGGCCGGACGCAGCGGCGCCGACGCCGTGCATCCGGGTTACGGGTTCCTGTCCGAGAATGCCGGCTTCGCCGAGGCCTGCGCCACGGCCGGCCTGACATTCGTGGGCCCGCCGGCGGACGCCATCCGGCTGATGGGCAACAAGCGGCTGGCCAAGCAGCGCATGGCCGAGGCCGTCGTCGCCTGCGTGCCGGGCTATGACGGCGCGGACCAGAGCGACGCGACGCTGACCGCCGAAGCGGCACGCATCGGTTTCCCCATCATGGTCAAGGCCGCGGCCGGCGGCGGCGGCCGGGGCATGCGCCTGGTCGCGGACGCCGACGCCCTGGCCGCGGCCATCACCGGCGCGCGCTCGGAGGCCGAGAACGCTTTCGGCTCCGGCGAGCTGCTGCTGGAAAAGGCCATCACCGCGCCCCGCCATGTCGAGATCCAGGTCTTCGCCGACCGGCATGGCAACGTCATCCACCTGGGCGAGCGTGACTGCTCGGTCCAGCGCCGGCACCAGAAGGTGATCGAGGAAGCCCCCTCGCCGGCCGTGACGCCGGACCTGCGCGAGGCCATGGGCGCCGCCGCCGTCGCCGCGGCCCGCGCCATCGACTATGTCGGCGCCGGCACCGTCGAGTTCCTGCTGGACGCCGACGGCCAGTTCTATTTCCTGGAAATGAACACGCGCCTGCAGGTCGAGCATCCCGTCACCGAGATGATCACCGGACAGGACCTGGTCGCCTGGCAACTGAACGTCGCCGCCGGCGCGCTCCTGCCGCTGGCACAGGACGAGGTGCGGTTCGACGGCCATGCCATCGAGGCGCGGCTCTATGCCGAGGACCCGGCCGCCGGCTTCCTGCCGCAGACCGGGCGCATCGCCGCCTGGCGCCCGGCCGACGGGCCGGGGCTGCGCGTCGACCACGGCATCGCGGAGGGGCAGGACGTGACGCCCTACTACGACCCGATGCTGGCCAAGGTGGTCGCGCACGGCGCCACCCGCGACGAGGCCCGGCGGCGCCTGCTGCGGGCGCTGGACGAGACCTGCCTGCTGGGCGTCGCCAGCAACCGGTCGTTCCTGATCGACGTGCTGGCGCACGACGTGTTCGCCGAGGGCGGGGCGACGACAGCGTTTATCGAACGGCACGCGGCGCCGGCCGCGCGCGCGCCCGACGACGGGACCATCGCGCTCGCCGCCGTGCTGCTCTACCGGCGGGCGGCAGGGGCGGGCGATGCCTGGCGCAGCTCGGCCCTGCCGCCGACGACCGTGCCGCTGCGCCATGGCGAGGACACCGTGGACTGCGTGCTGCGGGCGCTGACGGCGGACAGCTTCCGCGTCACCGCCAACGGTCGCGAGATGGCGGTCGACGTCCTGGCGACGGACGGTCATCGGCTGCGTTACGGCCTGGACGGCCTCGGCCAGTGGGCGCGCGCCGCCTTCGACGGCGCGGTCCTGCACCTCGATACCGGCGGCCATGCCTGGCGGTTCACGGAATGGACCGCGTCGGCCGGCGGGCGCGCGTCGGGGCTCGGCGACGGCCGGCTGCTGGCGCCCATGGCCGGCCGCATCGTCGCGGTCCATGCCGCACCCGGGGCGGCGGTGGCGCGCGGCGACATCGTCGTGGTGCTGGAGGCCATGAAGATGGAGCACGAGATCAAGGCGCCGGCCGACGGCACGGTCGCCGAGGTTGCCGTCAGCGACGACCAGCAGGTCGACGCCCGGCAGTTGCTGGTGGTGGTCGAGGCGGCGACGCCGCCGGCTCAGCCGTAGGCGACGGCGGGATTGAGGGCGGTCAGGACGCCGTCGTTCAAGGTGAATTCGCCGGCCGGCGTGCGGTAGGTGTCCTGCGGCGGGAAGCTGAACACGACCTGCCAGCCGTGCTGCCCGAACATGCCTTCGAGGAACCGGTGCTCTTCCGCGTGGTGGGTGCCGAGATGCACCCGCCGCACCTTGCGGTTCAGCACCTCCATGGCCGGCGGGAACACGACCATTTCGGATTGCTGCAGGTCGGCCTCGACGAAATCCACGCGGTCGAACGGCCCCAGAATGTCGGCCACCGTGATGGCGCTGACCAGCTTCAGCTCGGCCTCGAACGGGGGGTCCCGATCGGGCGTCATGTTGATCGTCACGCCGGTCGCATTGGTCTCCAGCAGGTTGCTGCCGACCAGCGCGGCCTGCCCGTCCTCCGTCAGCCGCCGGGCCAGCGCCCCGCGTCCGACGGGACTGTTGTAGAAGACGCAGTTCTGGGTGCCCGACGCGGGCGAGCCGACCGGGAAGATCACCGGCGCGTTGCTGTCGCTGAGCGCCGCCTCGACGATCCAATGCGCGTCCGGGTCGATGCCGTTGTCGCGGAAGTGCTGGCGCGTCATGGCGATGTTTTCCGGCACCGGATCGACCGCGACCAGCTTCGCCGGCAGCGGATTCACCGCCTGCAGCGCCAGATAGGCTTCGACGGCCTGCGCGCCATAGCAGGCACCCAGCGTCGCCATGACATAGCTGCCGCGGGCCTCGCGCGCCGCCTCGACCCAGTTCACGGCCTCGAACCAGCCCTCGCCGTCGGTCGCGACCGGGAACCGCAAGCTCGTGTCCCGGCCGCCCTCCTCGGCGGGGTCGACGCCCCAGATGGTGTGAAAGCGCGCATCGGTCATCCGGCCCAGGCCGGAGACGATGAAGCCCGGCTCGACCATGCCGGAATAGGGTGTCATGCCGTCGAAAACGTCGGCGAAGGCCTCAAGATCGTTCATCGCTGTCGCGCTCCTGACGCGGCCCGAGCTTTCCCGAGTTTGGTTAAGGGACCGATAACGGCGGCCGCCGGCGCGCCGGCGGTACCGGACCCGGCCGGCGGCCCTATAATGCGGCGGCGGCACGACCCGCGATCATCGGTAACAGGAGGCGCCCGGCATGACGGACCGCGCGGCATGAGCGGCTATCTCGACATCTACCGGGGCGCGGCCCAAACCTGGGAATGCGACCAGATGGGCCACCTGAACGTGCAGTTCTATACCGGCAAGGCGACCGAGGGCATGGGGCATCTGCGCGCCGCCTTCGGCATGACGCCGGGATACATCCGCGAGACCGGCCGGACCTTCGTGGCCGTGCGCAGCCTGACCCGCTACCTGCGCGAGCTGCGGGCCGGCGACATCCTGTCGATATCGGCCGCGGTCCAGGCGGTCGGCGACAAGACCGTCGAGATCGTCGCCGAGGTGACGAACGACGGCACCGGCGAGACGGCGGCGACGATGGAGATCACCTCGGTGCATTTCGATCTCAACGCGCGTCGCGCCGCGGCCTGGCCCGACGACATGCGGGCGCGGATCGAGGGCATGATCACGCCCCGCCGCGACACGCCGCGGACGCAATCGACGGGCAAGCCGTCCGTGCCGCTGTCGGGCACCGCTTACGCCGAACCGTTCCAGACCTATCTCGGCACGGTAATGCCGTGGCAGTGCGACGAGTTCGGCCACCTGTCGGCGCGCTTCTACATCGACGCCGTCACCAACGCCATCGGCCACCTGAAGAACCGGATCGGCCTGATCGGCGAGACGGCGCGCCGGAACCATTGGGGCACGGCGGGCCTCGAATACGACACGCATTTCCTGGCCGAGCTGCGGGAAGGCGAGCTGGTGCGCGTGACCTCGGGCCTGATCGAGGTCGGCGCCAAGACCATGCGCTTCGCCCACCTGATCGAGAACGCCGAAACGGGCCGCCTCGCCGCCCGCGTCGAGATCGTCTCCTGCATGCTGGACCTGCGGAAGCGGAAATCGTTCCCGATTCCCGAGATCGCGCGGCAGAAGGCAAACGCGCTGATCATCCCCTGGCCACCGGTGGACACCCGCAAGGCGGCGGCAGATTGACGCATAACCCTTTGATATAAAAGCTATTTAATAGGGACAGTCCCTATTTCACGTAAACCTCGAACGCGGTCGACCGACCGGAAAGGCCCCCGACATGAGCGGCTGGATGGAGTGTTTTCGCGGCGTCGTCTATCCCTGGCACTGCGATCATCTGGGACACATGAACGTGCAGCACTATGTCGGCATGTTCGATCAGGCGGGCTTTCACTTCCTGTCGGAAATCGGTTTCCGCTTCCACGACATGGACGCGCAGGGCGAGACGCTGGTCGATGCCCAACACACCATCCAGTACAAGCAGGAGCAGCGCGTCGGCAGTCTGGTGAAGGTCGAGAGCGCCATCACCCGCATCGGCACCAAGTCGGTGACCGCCTTTCACCGGATGACCAACACCGAGACCGGCGTGCTGGCGGCGACGTCGGAGGTGGTCTCGGTCTATTTCGACCTGCGCCGCCGCGAGTCGCTGCCGCTGCCCGACGCGGTGCGCGAGAAGATGCGGCCCCATCTGGTCGCGCTCGAGGGCTGATCGGCTCTTGGCGGAGGCGGCCGCCGCCGCTTATCCTAACGAATGTTCGTTTCCTCACATGCAACGGCCGGTGAACGGCGATCCGAGGGAGGCAGCGCATGACGGCATTCGACACGGTCATCAAGAACGGCATCGTCTTCGACGGCACTCGGATCCCGCGCTACCGCGCCGATATCGCGATTCGGGACGGCGTCATCGCCGAGATCGGCCACGTGCCCGCGGAGGCGGCCGAACGGGTGATCGACGCCGACGGCCTGCATGTGGCGCCGGGCTTCGTCGACCTGCACACGCATTACGACGCCCAGGTGTTCTGGGACCCCTATTGCACGATCTCCGGCTGGCACGGCATTACCTCGGCGGTGATCGGCAATTGCGGCTTCGGCTTCGCGCCGGTGGCGCCGGAGATGCGCGAGCGCGCCATGCTGTCGATGACGCGGGTCGAGGCGATCCCGCTGGCCTCAATGCAGGCAGGCATGCCCTGGGACTGGGTCAGCTTCCCGGAATTCCTCGACAGCGTCGAGCGCACGCCGAAGGGCATCAACCTGCTGCCCTACATGCCGGTCGGGCCGCTGCTGGTCTGGGTGCTGGGGCTGGACGGCGCCAAGGCCGGGCGCAAGCCGACCGACGCGGAAGAGGCCGAGATGTGCCGGCTGCTGGAGCAGGCGCTGGACGCCGGCGCCTGCGGCTGGTCGGCGCAGCGGCTGATGCCGGACGGGCCGTCGGCGGTGCAGCTCGACCATGACGGCACGCCGATGCCGACCGACGTCATGCACGACGACACCTGCCGGGCCTTCGCGGCCGTGCTGGGCCGCCGCAACGAGGGCTTCATGCAGATGACGATCTCGTCCGGCAGCTACGAGGCCGACCGGGCGCGCATGGAGGAATACGCGACGATCAGCGGCCGGCCGCTGATCTGGAACGTGGTCCAGGCCTTCGACCATAAGCCGGAGGTGCATCGCGGCGCGCTGCGCTGGCTCGCCGACTGCCGCCGGCGCGGCATCCGGGTCTACGGCCAGGGCCTGACCACGGACGCCGGCTTCGACTTCACCTTCGAGGACTGGAACCTCTACGACGACCGGCCGGCCTGGCGCGAGGCCACGGTCGGCACGATCGAGGAGAAGCTGGCGAAGCTGGCCGATCCCGAGCGGCGGCCAGGCCTGCGCGCGCAGGTGCCGATGACCGTGACCGGCCCGATCCCGGACATCGTCATCACCGGGCCGAAGACGCCCGCGACCGAGCCCTATCGCGACCATACGGTGGGCCAGGTGGCCGACGCCCAGGGCAAGCACCCGGTCGACGCCATGCTGGACATCGCCGTCGCCGACGGCCTGGCGACCGAGTTCTTCGCCGCGCCGCCCAACGTGTCGGTCGACAATCTGCGCGAGATCGTCGCCGATCCCTACGTGCTGTTCGGCGTCTCCGACGGCGGCGCGCATACCAAGTTCCTGACCGCCGGCCGCTATCCGACCGAGACGCTGACCAAGATCGTGCGCGAGCACGGGATGCTGAGCCTGGAGGAGGCGCATTGGCGCCTGAGCGCGCTGCCGGCCATGGTCGCCGGCTTCGAGAATCGCGGCGTGATCAGGCGCGGCGCGCCGGCCGACATCGTGGTCTACGACTATGAGAATCTGGAAATCCTGCCGCGCGAGGTCGTGCACGACCTGCCCGGCGGCGAATGGCGGCGCGTGCAGCGCGCCAGGGGTTATCGCTACGTGCTGGTCAACGGCCGGGTGACGATTCGGGACGATGCCGAGACCGGGACCCATTCCGGACAGCTTCTGCGGCACGGCGGATCGGCCGGCGGACTGGCCGCGGCGGCGGAATAGGGCACGAACCGGAGAGCTACGACATGACCTCGGACCTGATCGAGACCATCGAGAACGGCGTCGCGACGCTGACCATGAACCGGCCGGACCGCCGCAACGCGCTGTCGGGCGAGATGCTCACGGCGTTGAGCGAGGCA
>JANQKO010000111.1 GCA_028281075.1 Alphaproteobacteria bacterium
GCTTTCCTACATTCGTAGGAAAGCGTTAACCCTGATCGGTGCTCGGACGGTGGTCAGAACGGCCGGCGGTATTGCTGCAGCAGGCGGATCAGGTCGGTCTGGCGGTTGACGTCCAGCTTCGCCATCAGGGCATAGAGCTGGGTGCGGACGGTGGAGACGGCGACGCCGCGCTGCTCGGCCAGTTCGGCGACGGACAGGCCGATGTCGATGGCACGGGCGATGTCCAGCTCGGCCGCGGTCAGATCGTAGCTCTCCCGCAGCAGGCCGGCATCCAGGTGGACGAACGCCGAGGGATCGCGAATGAACACGATGGCCGCCGCCGGCATGGCCAGAACCGTGGCCGACGGCACCGGCAGCGGCCGGACCGCGACGAGATAGGGGCGGCGTCCGCTGGGCCGGCGGGCGGCGAAGTTGCGCCTGCCGATATCGTCCGCCTCGCCCATGGCCGCGGACAGGCTGGCAAGCGCGGCCTCGAAGCCGGCAATCGCCTTCCGGTCGGAAAAGCAGAGCCTGCGTTCGGCGACGGTGACCCCGTCGCCGTTCGAGAAGACCTCGGCGGCGGCACTGTTGGCGCGCAGCACGAGGCCCGAGCGGTCGATGACGACGGCCGCCTCGCCCAGGCTTTCCAGGCCGCCCAGCAGGGAATCGGTCTGCACGCCGGCGTCGTGCAGCCTGAACTTCAGGTCGAGCGCCTGGCGCACATGCGGCAGCAGGCGGTCGACCGTTTCGATGTCGGCCGGGCCGGCATGGCCCTGCGCCGGCGAGCGCTGCGCCGCGATCACGCCGGCATGGCCTGAGGTGTTCAGGACATGTCCGGCGACGAAATAGCGCAGCCCCTGCGGCGCCAGGCAGTCGTTGTAGAACTCGTCCCGGTCGATTTCGTCGTCGCTGATGATCAGGTGGTCGTAGGAGACCCGGCCGGCCGGCATGCGGCCCAGGCGGTGGACGCGCGGCGATATCCCGCCGTAATAGTCCAGGTACTCGGCCGAATCGACCGTTTCGAGCCGTTGGCCCAGCTCGATCATCACCGGCCGGCCGCTCTTCTTGTCGATGATCTCGAAGCTGACGCCGACGGCGCCCAGAAGCTCGGCCATGCCGTCCAGGGCCGGCGCCCACATGCGGTCGTCCAGCGCCGATGCGTAGATCCGTTCGACGACATCGAGGAAAGCCGCAGCCTGCGCCATGTTCTTGTCCTTGTCTCGAGCGCCAACGCGCGACCGATCCCACCACTCACAATGCTATTATGTCAAATTGGTTAATTCAAACGCCCAAATCCCGGGATTCCCATCGTATTCAGGTCGGCATTCCGGTGACCGCGCCAGCGTTTCGCCGAAACGCGGCTAACACATTGACTAAAAACAGATTTAATAGGGACTGTCCCTATTCTCGTGATTGCTGGCCCGACGAATCTTGAGAATGATTCTCAACCGGGATAACGTCGCCGCCGGCGGAGAAGTCTGCAACGTGAAATCCGACCATCGTGAACTGGCGTTCTATCTCCGGCACCGCAACGCGCTGATCGACTACGCGACGCCGATCGTCGGCTGCCGCGGCCGGGCCGAGGACGTCGTTCAGGAAGCCTTTCTGCGCTATACCGCGCGGGCGGCCCCGCGCGGCGGCGATGCCGGCGCGGGCCCCTATCCGGCCATCGCCAACCCGGTGGCGTATCTCTACAGGATCGTCCGCAACCTGGCGCTGGACTGGCGGCGCCGGCCCGAAGCGTCGATGGAAACCGGCGACGACGGCGGACTGGACCAACTGCCCGCCCCCGTCGCCACGCCGGAGGAGACGGCGATCCATCGCGAGCAGCTCCGGGTCCTGGCCGACGCGCTGCAGGAGCTGCCGGAGCGCACGCGCACGGCCTTCCGCATGCGCCGGCTCGAAGGCCGCAGCCTGCAGGAGATCGCCGACCATCTGGGCGTCTCCGTCGTGCGCGCCCACCAACTGGTCAAGGACGCCATCCGCCACGGCGCCAGGCGGCTGGATGCCGACGACGGACAGTGATCGGCGCCGGACGTGACACCGCACCTTAAATTCCGTGGCCCGACGCCGTCTTAATCGATGACCGCCGACCGCGCCGCGCGAAACCGGCGGCAGGGCCGCCGCAAACCGTTCGGATGACACCGATGCCAGCCAACCAGGCCGACGACGACCCGATCCGCGAGGAAGCCATCGACTGGCTGATGAAGGTCGAGGCCGCGCCCGAGGACCCGGCCGTGCGGGCCGGGCTCGCGGCCTGGCGGGCGCGCAGCGCGGCGCACGAGGCGGCCTATCGCCGCGTCGCCCGGATGTGGCGGCTGGCCGGCGACCTGCCGGCCGAAGCCCTGGCCGCGCGCCACCCGCGCGTCCGCCGCCCGCTCGCGCTCGGCGGCCTGGCCGCCGCGCTCGCCGCCTGCGTGCTGTTCGTCCTGGCGCCGACGGTACTGCTGCATCTGCGGGCAGACCATGTCAGCGGCGTCGGCGAAACCCGCGCGTTGCCGCTCGCCGACGGCAGCCGGCTGCATCTCGACACCGAAAGCGCCGTCACCGTGCGTTTCACGCCGGCCCGGCGCGAGGTCGGGCTGCTGGCGGGCCGGGCCTTCTTCGAGGTTGCCGACGATGCCGGCCGGCCATTCGTGGTCGACGCCGGCGGGCTGCGCGTGACCGTCACCGGCACCGCCTTCGCCGTCGGCGCGGTCGGCGACACGGTCTCGCTCGCCGTGCGGTCGGGCACCGTCACGGCCCGTGCAGACGGAGCGGCCGCGGACGCGGTCCGGCTGCGGGCCGGCGACCGGCTGACGCTGGCGCGCGAGACCGGCGCGGTCACCCGCTCGCAGATCCGGCCGTCGGACGTGGCCGCCTGGCGCGAGGGACAGCTCGTCGTCGACGGCATGCCGTTGTCGGCGGTCGCCGACGAGATCGGCCGCTACCATCGCGGCCTGATCCTGATCGCCGGCGGCGATCTGGACCGGCGGCCCGTCACCGGCATCTTCAGTCTGCGCGATCCGGTCGCGGCGCTGGACGCCGCCGCCGGCGCCCACGGCGCGCGGGTCACGGCCGTCTCGCCCTACCTTCTCGTGGTCACGCCGCGCTGACCACCCGCCGTCGCGCCGCCCGGACGGCGCGACCCGAAAAAATTTCTCGCCGGGCCCTTAAATCGACGCCGTTCGTCACGTCACTTCGCCATGCATGTTCGCGAATGCATCGCATTCGCATGGCACACCTGTAAGCGAGGAGAGACGATGTTGGGTATGTGGGGGTTGAGCCGGGAAACCGTCCGGGGCCGACGCGCGGGGACCGGCCGCGCCGCGACCGGACGGCTGACGATCCTGTTGCCGGCGGCGGCCGTGGCCGGCGTCCTCGCGGCCGGGCCGGTGGCGGCCCTGGACCGGAGCGACGTACCGCACGCGGCCGGCGAACGCCTGGCGCAAGCCGGCACCCCGGCCGCCGGCCAGGCCACGCGCCGCTTCGACATCCCGTCCCAGCCGCTGTCATCGGCGCTGACCCAGTTCGGCCGCCAGGCCGGGCTGCAGGTCGCGGTCGACAGCACGGTCGTTTCCGGCCTGCGGACCGACGGCCTGCGCGGCGACTACACGCCCGAGCAGGCCATCGCCCGGCTGCTCGCCGGCACCGGCCTGGGGCATCGCTATACCGGCGCCGACACGATCACGCTGGAACGGCGGCCGGCCGGGGACGCCGAGCGGCCGCTGGCGCTGGCCCCGATCGCGGTCACGGCCACGCGCGAGGGCGGCGCCATCGACACGCTGTCCCGCAGCGTCACGGTGATCGCGCGCGACGACATCGAGAAGCAGGCGGCGACGGCAAGGAACGCCGCCGAGATACTGGCCAAGACCGTGCCCGGCATGGCGCCGTCCAGTCAGACGCTGACCAATTTCGGCCAGACCCTGCGGGGCCGCGATGTCCTGGTGCTGGTCGACGGCGTGCCGCTGAGGACCAGCCGCAACGTCTCGCGCGACCTGTTCAACATCCTGCCGTCGAGCATCGAGAGCATCGAGGTCATCCACGGCGGCAGCGCGGCCTATGGCGGCGGCGCCGCCGGCGGCGTGATCCATATCAACACCCTGCGTGGCGAAGACGGCCCGCCAACCTTCGAGACCACCCTGTCCGGCGGCGGCGCGCTCAGCCGGCTCGACGGCGAGGCGCTGTTCGGGCAGGTGCAGCAGCAGGTCAGCGGCCGCGACGGCGCGGTCGACTATCTCGTGTCCCTGACCGGCGGGCGAACGCAAGGTTTCTTCGATGCCGACGGCGACCGGATACCGCCCGAACCCAGCCAGGGCGATCTCTCGGATACCGGCACGCTGGACCTGCTGGGCAAGGCCGGCTACGCCTTCGGTGACCAGCGCCTGCAATTCACGCTCAGCTATCTGAACGCCGAGCAGGACACGGACTTCACCTCCGATCCCGTTGTCGACGCCCAGCCGCGGGGCGCGGTCAAGGCCCGGGCGGCCGAGGGACTGCGGCTCGACGATCAGACCCGGCGCGAGAACCTGATCCTCAATCTCGGCTACAGCAATCCCGACCTGCTGGGCAGCAAGGTCGACGCGCAGACCTACTATCGCGACTACCACACCCGGTTCACGCCGTTCGACGGCCGCGCGTTCAGCAGCACCCGGGCCATCGCCCAGACCTTCCTGGACGCCGAGGTCGTCGGCGGCCGCCTGACCGTCGACACGCCGCTGCCCGGACCCGGGCCGCTCGACGCCAAGCTGCTCTGGGGCGCCGATGTCGGCCGCGAGGTGTCCTCGCAGCCCGCCACCATCTTCGACCCGGCGGCGTTCGACGCCTCCGGCGGCACGCGGTTCGTCGTCATCGACGACGAGCGCACGTTCGTGCCGGAGATCACCACCGAATCCTACGGCCTGTTCGGCCAGCTCGAGCTCTCGCCGCTGGACTGGCTGATCCTGCGCGGCGGCGTCCGTCACGAGTGGATCGACGTCACGTTCCCGGATTTCACCACGCTCGGCGGCGGCAACGCCATCGAGGGCGGCGAGATCGACTATGCCGAGACCACGTTCAATCTCGGAACCGTCCTGACGCCGGTCGACGGCCTCGACGTCTTCGCCAACTTCACCCAGGCCTTCGAGCTGCCCGATGTCGGCCTTCAGCTTCGCCTGGCTCCGGTCGGCTTCAATGCCGAGAACGCCAATCTCAGTCCGCGCATCACCGACAATTACGAGCTGGGCCTGCGCGGGTCCTGGCGCGGCTTCAGTGGCAGCATCGCCGGCTTCTACAGCGAATCCGATCTGGGACGGGTGCTGATCGAGAACTTCTCGCTGGTGCAGGACCGCACGCCCGAGCGCATCTACGGCATCGAGGCGGACGCCCGCTACGACGTCGGTCCGCGGCTTGGTTTCGGCGGCACCTTCACCTGGCTCGAGGGCGAACGCGAGGCCCCGGGCAGCGGCGACGACATCGCCCTGAACGGATTTCGCATTCCGCCGGTCAAGCTGACCGGCTTCGTCGAATACCGCCCCCATGCCTGGTGGGATCTGCGGCTGCAGGTGCTCTATTCGGGCAACCGCGACGACGCCGCCGACGACGGCGTCGGCTTCGGCGGCCGGAAGGTCGACGATTACACGGTCGTCGACCTGTACAGCCGCTTCGCGGTCGGTCCCGGTACCCTGCATGTCGGCATCGAGAACCTGCTGAACAACCAGTACCACAACGTCTTCGGCCAGTTGCTGCGAAACGGCCGCAATGTCAGCCACGTCGCCGCGCCGGGCGCGACCGCCCGGATCGCCTACAACATCAAATGGTGACGGCGATGTAACCAGGGACCGACGCGCCGGCGATGCGCTGACGGGCCGAGATGCGCTATACCATTGGTCGGGAATCGGCCTGTATGGCCAATGGCATGAACTGCCGTGGGGCAGCGTCTCGGAGACCGTGGTGGGGCTGGGGCACGAATTGGGCAACATTCCGCTCGACGGCGTGCTCGCGACGCTGCGCGAGCCGGTCCTGGTGCTGGACCGGGATCTGACGGTCGTCGCCGCCAGCCGCTCCTTCTACCGCCTGTTCGCGCTGACGCCGGCGCGGACCGTCGGCCGGCCGCTGTTCCGGATCGGCGACGGCGACTGGAACATGCCCGAGCTGCAGACACGGCTGGGCGAGGTCGCCGCCGGGCAGGCGGCCGTCGAGGACCACGAGCTCAGCCATCGCTTCGCGTCGCTCGGCGATCGGGTGCTGCTGTGCAACGCCCGCCGCATCGACGGCGCCGGCGACGTCTTCGTCATGCTGGCGATCGACGACATCACCGCCCGGCGGCGGGCCGAGACCACGCTGCGCGCCAGCGAGGCGCGCCTGCGCGCGACGATCGAGACCGCCGTTGACGGCATCGTCATCATCGACGCCGACGGCAAGGTGCTGCTCTACAATCCCGCCGCCGAGCGCCTGTTCGGCCATGCCGCCGAGGACGTCGTCGGCAACAATGTCGCGCGGCTGATGCCGGCGCCCGACCGCGACCGGCATGACACCTATCTGCGCCGCTACCGGCAGACCGGCGAGCGCCATATCATCGGCATCGGCCGCGAGGTCTTGGGCCGGCGCAAGGACGGCTCGACCTTCCCCATCGACCTGTCGGTCAGCGAGTACAACGAGGACGGCGCGTCCATCTTCGTCGGCGTGATCCGCGACCTGACGGACCGCCGCGAATCCGAAATCAAGCTGCGCCAGGCCCAGCGCATGGAAGCGATCGGCCAGCTTACGGGCGGCATCGCGCACGACTTCAACAACCTGCTGACCGTGATCATGGGCAACCTGGAAATGCTGGAGATGCGCGCCGGCGACAACGAGCGTCTGCGGCGCCTGATCGGACCGGCGATGGAGGCGACCGAGCTGGGCGCCGATCTCACCAGCAGGCTGCTCGCCTTCGGCCGCCGCCAGCCGCTGGCCGAGATGATCCTGAGCCTGAACGACATCGTGCTCGGCATGTCGCAGATGCTGCGCAGCGCCGCCGGCGAGGCGGTGCAGATCAGCACCGTGCTGGCCGGCGATCTCGGCCGCACCGAGATCGATCCCAGCCAGTTCGAGAACGCCCTGCTCAATCTGGCCATCAACGCCCGCGACGCCATGCCGGACGGCGGCTCGCTGGTGGTCGAGACCGCCAACGCCGAAATCGACGCGACCGCCGCCGCCATGCTGGAGGACCTGACACCCGGCGACTATGTGATGCTGTCGGTCAGCGACACCGGCGAAGGCATGACGCCGGAGGTGCGCGAGCGGGCCTTCGAGCCGTTCTTCACCACCAAGGGCGCCGGCACCGGCACCGGCCTCGGCCTCAGCATGGTCTACGGCTTCGCCCGGCAGTCGAACGGCCATGCCGTGATCTACAGCGAGTCCGGCGTCGGCACCAACGTGAAGCTCTATTTTCCCCGCGTCGACGGCGACACCACCGCGACGGCGACGACGGCGGCCGCGGGGTCGATGCCAGGCGGCCGGGGGGAAACCATCCTGGTGGTCGAGGACGACCCGCGGGTCCGCGCGGTGACGCTGGCGCGGCTGGGCGAGCTGGGCTACCGGACGATCGAGGCGGCCGACGGCCCGGCGGCGCTGGCCGTGCTGCGATCGGACCGGGCGGTGGACCTGCTGTGCAACGACATTGTGGTGCCGTCTCCGCCAGATCGGTGCCCGGC
>JANQKO010000544.1 GCA_028281075.1 Alphaproteobacteria bacterium
CCATCACCCCGTTTGTTCTCTGTGCCTCGGTGCCTCTGTGGTCGATACACCGGCCTGCCAACCGCACGGAATTTCGAAAGAAGGGCGCGCGAAGCGCCGGCAGACCCGTTTGTTCTTTGCGTCTTTGTGGTGAACCTTTTTTCACCTGGATGTCACCGCCGCGACACGCCCCGGCCGACTCTCAGTACTGCACCCGTTTCGTCAGCGCGCCGTCGACGACCAGGTTGGCGCCGGTGATGAAGCTGGCGGCGGGGCTGGCCAGGAAGGCGACCGCGTTGGCGACTTCCGCCGGCCGGCCCATGCGTCCGGTCGGGTTGCGCGACAGCGCGGTCTGGAAGATCTCGGGCGCCGCGGTCTCGCGCTGGTGCCAGACACCGCCCTCGAAATAGATCGTGCCGGGCGACACGGTGTTGGCGCGAATGCCCTGCGGCGCCAGGGCCACGGCCTGGTTGGCGATATAGTTGATCACCGCGGCCTTGACCGAGTTGTAGGGACGGATGCCGCCGAAGAATTCCAGCGCCGCGGTCGTGGCGATGGCGACGATGGCGCCGGCGTCGGCGCGTTCGAGATGCGGCAGCGCCGCCTCGACGGACCGCACGGTGCCCATGATGTCGATCTCGAAGCCGCGCCGCCAGGCCTCGTCGCCAAGTTCGCTGGCAAGGGCGCTGACATTCGGCACCAGGATATCGATGCCGCCGAGCTGGTCGGCCGACCGGTCCACCCAGGCCCGCAGCGCCGCGCCGTCGGCGACGTCGACCGACGCGCCGGTGGCCCGGACGCCCTTGGCCGCCAGCGCCGTCACCGCCGCGTCGACCTGCCGCTCGTCGCGGGCGCAGATCGCCACGTCGCAGCCTTCCTCGGCCAGCCGTTCGGCGATCGCGCGCCCGATGCCGCGCGATCCGCCGGTCACCAGGGCCTTCCGGCCCGTCAGTTCAAGATCCATGTCGTTTCTCCCGTAAATGGCCCGCCAGTATGCCATGCGTCACGGACCGCCGTGGCACGGAATGCTTTTGCATTCCGCCGCGTGGTGGCAACCTTAAGCCGGACGTTGGTCAAGGGGGCGCCTTAACCGGCCGGGTGGGTCCGATATGGCGATCGATTTGCGGACGGCGCCGCAATATCTCAAACGCGGCTTCGACAACACGGTCTGGAACGTGGATCCCGCCAAGGTGCCGGCGTGGAAGCGCTGGCTGGTGCATGCCTTGCGGATCAGCGTCGCCATCGGCCGCGATCTGGCGAACGGCCAGTTGAACCTGCAGGCCATGTCGCTGGTCTACACGACGCTGCTGTCGCTGGTGCCGCTGCTGGCGATCAGCTTTTCGGTCCTGAAGGGCTTCGGCGTCCACAACCAGCTCGAACCGCTGCTCCTGAACCTGATGGCGCCGCTCGGCGAGAAGGGCATCGAGATCGCGACGCGCATCATCGAGTTCGTCGACAACGCCAAGGTCGGGGTGCTGGGCTCGGTCGGTCTCGGCCTGCTGGTCTACACGGTCGTGACGCTGATGCAGAAGATCGAGCGGGCGTTCAATTTCTCCTGGCACGTGACCCAGCACCGCTCGTTCGCGAAGCGCTTCAGCGACTACCTCAGCGTGATCCTGATCGGGCCGGTCCTGGTCTTCGCGTCCGTCGGCCTGTCGGCCTCGCTGCAGGCGGCGCCGGTGGTCGAACGCCTGGCCGCGATCGAGCCGCTGGGCATGCTGTTCAAGCTGATCGGCACGGTCGTGCCCTACCTGCTGATCGTTGCCGCCTTCACCTTCATCTACGTCTTCGTGCCGAACACCCGGGTCAAGGTGCGGTCGGCCCTCGTCGGCGCGCTGGTCGCCGGCTTCATGTGGAAGCTGCTGGGCTGGGCCTTCGCCGCCTTCGTCGTCACCTCCAGCAACTACGCGGCGATCTATTCGGCCTTCGCGACGCTGATCATCTTCATGCTCTGGCTCTATGCCGGCTGGCTCGTCCTGCTGCTGGGCGCCAGCGTGGCCTGCTACCATCAGAAGCCCGAGCTGGTGACGGCGCGCGGCGACACGGTCCGACCGGCCAACCGCTACCGCGAACGGCTCGCGCTCTTGATCCTGCAGCTCGTCGGCCGGCATCACTATCGCGGCCAGGCGCCGTGGACGTCCGAGCACCTCGCCCAGCGCCTGAACGCGCCGATCGAGACCGTCGACGAGGTGCTGGCGGCGCTCGTCGAGCATGGCCTGCTGACCCGCACGGATGCCGATCCGCCGGCCCTGGTGCCGGGCCGGCCGTTCGAGGACACCGGCCTGAAGGCGGCCGTCGACGCCGTCCGGCGGCATCACCCGTCGGCCGGCGGCGCGCCGCCGAAGCTGGCGCCGGAGCCGGGGGTCGACGGGCTGATGGCCGAGCTGGACGCGGCCTGGGACGCGGCCATCGGCGGCCGCACGCTGAAGGATCTGGCCCACGATGACGCGTCCGGCCAGCGGCCGCCGGCCACGGCCCGCGTCGCGGGCGGGGATTGAACCTCAACTGTCGGCCGGGTTCTCCCGCGTGATCCGCCAGCTTTCGTCCGCCTGCCGGCAGGCCCGCCCGAGATAGGTGGTTTCCAAGCCGCCATGCACGGCCGTGCGCCGGTAGTTGCGGCAAACCGGCGCGCCGCCGGCGACCGGGCTGGTCAGCGGCGTGATCACGCCATGGCTGTCGGTCGCCGGGTCGCGCCAGGCGGTGCGGGTGTTCCGTGGCCGGGCCAGGGCCGTATCCAGGGCGGTCTGGAACACCGGCACGGGCCGTCTTGACGGGGCGGGTGGCCCGGCCGCCGCGGCGGTCGGCGCCGGCTGGCCGCCGATGGCCTGGACCCTGACGCGGGTGGTGCCGTGGCCGCGGAACCCCAGGCGTTCGGCCGCGCGCCGGGACACGTCGATGATCCGGCCGCGGACGAAGGGCCCGCGGTCGTTGATCGTCACCACGACGGCGCGGTCGTTGCGCAGGTTCGTCACCCGCACCCGGGTGCCGAACGGCAGGGTCCGGTGGGCGGCGGTCATGGCGTTCATGTCGTAGCGCTGGCCGCTCGCCGTGCGCCGGCCGTGGAACTTGCCACCATACCACGACGCGGTGCCGGTGGCGTCATAGCCGGGCTGCGCCCTCGGCACGTAGCGCACGCCGTTGACGCTGTAGGGCTTGCCGGCCGATCGGCCGTCGGCCGGCGTCTGGACCGGCGGCGGCGACGCGCAGGCCGCGACCACCAGCGCCGGTAGCAGGCGGGCGAGCCGGTGCGTCGCCGTCGGCCGCGCGGGGATCATTGAACGGCGTCGCGCCGGCCGGCCTAGTTCAACCGCGCCAGGATGTGGCGTTCGAGCGCGGGCGAGGGACGGCCGTCGACGGGCAGGCCGTGGTCGGTCTGGTACTCGCGGATCGCCGACCGGGTCCTGGGGCCGATCACGCCGTCGCTTGGGCCGGGCGCGTAGCCCAGCCGCGCCAGGCCCGACTGCGTGCTGGCGACCAGGTTCGAATAATCGTTGGCATGACTGGTCCGCCCGCCGGCGCCGGCGTTCGGCCAGTTGCGCCAGATCGGCGTGCCCAGATCGATCCTGCCCGGGTCGGTCAGCACGCCGGCCGCCGCGCCCGCGGCGGCGCCGATGGCCGCGCCCTGTAGCAGCGTCAGGCCGGTCACCGCGCCGACGGCCGTGCCGCCGGCGGCGCCGATGGCCCCGCCACTGATGGCGCGGTCGGTGGGCGCGCTGCCGCAACCGGCCAGCGCCAGCCCGGCGATCAACAGCAAGCTTCGCGATACACGCACGGATATCTCCTTACCGCAATACATCCCAACTCGCTGCCCGAACGCGCGCAGACAAGCCGACGCGCGGTTCGATGTCAACATGGATGGCGAAGTGCGCGACGTCTCTTGTGACGGTAACCGGAGCAAAAGTCCGGGCGGTTTGTCATTGTCCCCGGACCACGGTCATGCCGGCTCGCGCGGCCGTGAAGAAGGCACCGAAGACCCGCCCCCAATCGTCATGCCGGCGGAGGCCGGCATCCATGGGCCTGGCCGCCCGTCGAACGACAACATCTTCGGGTTCCCGGCACCGCCAACGGTCTCCCGCCACGGTCATACCGGCGGAGCCTGCCCCGGCACAAGCCGGGGCGGCTATTCATAGGCACCCGACCGCAGGCGCGGCGTTTGCCGGCGAAGCCCATGGATGCCGGCCTCCGCCGGCATGACGGCGGGTGATTGCTTCGCACGGTAAATCAATAGGGACAGTCCCTAATAGATGGATGGCGATCGGTGTCGGCGATGCCGGGAAATGCGGCGGCCGGGCGTACGCCAGGCGAACGGAATCATTCCCACGGATTCAGCGTCAGCGATCCCGCGGCTTCAAAGTGCGCGACGTCTCTTGTGACGACTGGGCGGCAGCTTTTCTATCCCGCGCGCAATCTCGCCGACCGTCAGGACACCAATGAAGCAATCGTCCTGGCGCATGGCCTGAATTCGACGAACGACCTCCTGGTCTGGCCGTGGTCGCTTCAACGCCGACACCGCTTTGGTGCCGAGCAGATACTTCATAGGTCCACACGTCGCGGCGGGGATTGATCCCGGCCCAAGTCAAGGCCCTCCAATGTCGGCCCCGAGCGAAGGAAATCGACGAAACCCGGCTTGTTGCCGGTCAAGCGATGGAAGTCATCGGCCGATAGGATGACGGCTGTCTCGACGCCACGCTTCGTCACGATCTGTGGTCCTTCGTTGAGCGCGCGTTTCACGACTTCGCTGAAGCGGTTCTTCGCATCCCGCGATTTCCAGGTGGTGATGGCAATTCCCCTTTAAAGCTGGACCGTCTAGACGAAATGGGCTGACAGGTCCATTTTCAAACGGACTCTTACAAGTCATCGAACCTGATGCCGGCGGCCATGTAGCCGCCGTCGACGTTGAGGACGTGGCCGGTGATGTAGGTGCTGTCGTCGCCGGCCAGGAACACGGCGGCGTCGGCCATCTCGTCGATGGTGCCGTAGCGGCCGAGCGGCACCATCGCGTTGTAGGCGGCGCGGGTCTCGGGCGTGTGGTCGGCGCGCGTGAGCGCGGTATCGACCGGACCCGGCGCGATGGCGTTGGCGGTGATGTTGTGCGGCGCCAGCTCCATGGCCATCTGCCGGGTGAGCTGGATGACGGCGGCCTTCGAGGTGCCGTAGGCGGTGCGGCCCCAGCCGGCCCGCTGGCCGGAGATCGACGACACGTTGACGATGCGTCCGCCGCCACGGGCGGCCATTTCACGCGCCGCGGCCTGCGCGCACAGGAACGTGCCCATGACGTTGACCCGCATCACCCGCGTGAGGTCCGCCTCGTCGAGGTCGAGAAAGGCGGCAAGGCCGCCGATGCCGGCGACGTTGACGATGGCGTCGACACCGCCGAAGGCGGCCACGGTCGCCGCCGTCAGCCGCCGCGCGTCGTCCGCCGCGCCGACGTCGACCCGGCTGGCGACGGCCTGGCCGCCGGCATCGGCGATCGCCCGCGCGGTCCGGCCGGCGGCGTCGCCGTCCAGGTCGGCGCAGGCGACAAGGGCGCCCTCGGCGCCGAAACGCCGCGCGATGCCTGCGCCGATCCCACGGCCGGCGCCGGTGACGATGATCGATTTCCCGGCCAGGCGCATGGCGTTCCTCCGGTCGATTGTGCACTGCGGTAGCTTGCGCTATGTATGGCGCAGCCTTCCGGACAGTATGCCATGCCGCCGATGCCCCGCGTCGCGCCGGCCGGCCGCCAGAGGAGATGCGCCATGACCGCCTGTATCGTTGGCTGGAGCCACAGCCGTTTCGGCAAGCTGGAGGATCGCGACCTGGAAAGCCTGGTCGTCGAGGTCGCCGCGAAGGCCATCGCGGACGCGGGCATCGAGCCGAAGGACGTCGACGAGATCTTTCTCGGCACCTTCAACGGCGGCATGGACCCGCAGGATTTCGCCGCCAGCCTGGTGCTGCAGACCGACGACGCCATGCGCTTCAAGCCGGCGACCCGGGTCGAGAACGCCTGCGCCACCGGGTCGGCCGCAATCTACGAGGGGCTGAACGCCATCGGGGCCAGACGCGCGCGGTTCGTGCTCGCCGTCGGCGTCGAGAAGATGACGGCGATGTCGTCCCGCGACGTCGGCGACGTGCTGATCAAGTGCGCCTATGTCGCCGAGGAGAACGTGCCGGGCATGTCGTTCCCCGGCATCTTCGGGCGCATCGCCGAATCCTATTTCCAGAAATACGGCGACCAGCGCGACGCGCTCGCCCATATCGCGGCCAAGAACCACGGGAACGGTTCGGTTAACCCCTATGCCCATATGCGGAAGGACGTCGGTTACGATTTCTGCCGCGAGGAGAGCGACAAGAACCCGTTCGTCGCCGGCCCGCTGAAACGCACGGACTGCTCGATGATTTCCGACGGCGCCGCCGCCGTAGTGCTGACCGACGTGGCGACGGCGCTGGGCATGAACAAGGCGGTGGCGTTCCGCGCGGCGGTGCATGTCAACGACCTGCTGCCGATGAGCCGGCGCGACATCATCGCCTTCGAGGGGCCGGAGCTGGCCTGGAAGAAGGCCTTCGACCAGGCCGGGCTCGCCCTCGACGATCTCAGCCTGGTCGAGACGCACGACTGCTTCACCATCGCCGAGCTGATCGAGTACGAGGCCATGGGCCTGACCGGGAAGGGCGAGGGCGCCCGGGCGGTCCTGGAGGGCTGGACGCGGAAGGACGGCCGGCTGCCGGTCAATCCGTCGGGCGGCCTGAAGGCCAAGGGCCATCCGATCGGCGCCACGGGCGTATCCATGCACGTGATGGCGGCGATGCAGGTCAGCGGCCAGGCCGACGCCATGCAGGTGCCGGACGCCCGGCTGGCCGGCGTCATGAACATGGGCGGCGCGGCGGTCGCCAGTTATGTCAGCATCCTCGAGCCGTTGCGCTAGGCGGCCGTGGCAAATCGATCGGGAGATGGTATGAGCGGCAGCTTCAAGGCGCTTTGGGCGACGGAACAGGACGGCAAGGTCGGCATCGCGCTGACCGACATCACCGAGGCGGACCTGCCGGACGGCGAGGTCACGGTGGCGGTGAAGTATTCGACCGTGAACTACAAGGACGGTCTCGCCGTCCAGGGCAACAAGTCGAAGATCATGCGCGGCCTGCCGATGGCGCCCGGCATCGACTATGCCGGCGTCGTCGAGGCCTCCGACAGCGCCGATTTCCAACCCGGCGACGAGGTCGTGCTGACCGGCTGGGGCGTCGGCGAGCGGCATTCCGGTGGCTATGCCCAGAAGGCCCGGGCCAAGGCGTCCTGGCTGGTGAAGCGGCCCGACGGTCTCGACCTGCGGCAGACCATGGCCATCGGCACGGCGGGCTTCACGGCGATGCTCAGCGTCATGGCGCTGGAGGAGACCGGCGTCGGCCCCGACGATGGCGAGATCGTCGTCACCGGTGCCGGCGGCGGCGTCGGCAGTGTCGCCACCGCTGTTCTGGCGAAGCTCGGCTACCGGGTCGCCGCCTCGACCGGGCGCGAGAGCCTGCACGGCTATCTCCAGGACCTCGGCGCCGCCGCGATCGTGCCGCGCGCGGAGCTGAGCGGCGAGGGCCGGCCGCTGGCGGGCGAGCGCTGGGCCGGCGGCATCGATACCGTCGGCAGCCAGGTGCTGGCGAACGTGCTGGCCGCGACCAGGTATGGCGGCACCGTCGCCGCCTGCGGCTTGGCCGGCGGCTTCGACCTGCCGACGACGGTGATGCCGTTCATCCTGCGCGGCGTGAAGCTCTACGGCATCGACAGCGTCTATTGCCCGCAGCCCAAGCGCGGCGAGGCCTGGGCGCGGCTGGCCAGGGATCTGCCGCTCGACAAGCTCGACGCCATGACCGAGGTGCGCCCGCTTGCCGACGTGCCGGCGATCACCGGCGAGATCCTGAAAGGCCAGGTGCGCGGACGCACGGTGATCGACGTCGGCGGCTAGGGAACCGGCCTCCGCCTCCCGCTTCGGGAGTTTGGTATCGATCCATCACTTCGTGCTGAGAGCCTGTCAAGAAACTGCACTGACCCCCCCAGGTTTGTCATCCTGGCGAAGGCCAGGATCCATTTTTGTTGTTTTTCACCAGGTTGTGATGCCGCTGGAGTAACCGGGGCAAAAGTTCGGGCGTATTCGGATTCCTTGGGGTTCCCTCATCTATCAGGGACTGTCCCTATTGATTTACCGTGCGAAGAACCCCCCCGTCGTCATGCCGGCGGAGGCCGGCATCCATGGGCTTCGCCGGCAAGCGCCACGCCGCCGGTCAGGATGCCCATGCATAGCGGTCCCCGGCCTGCTCCGGGGCAGGCTCAGCCGGTATAACCATAGCGGGAAACCGTCGCCAGAGCTGGAATCCAGAAGACGTCGTCGTTCGACGGGCGGCCAGTCCCATGGATGCCGGCCTCCGCCGGCATGACAATTGGGGGCAGGCCTTCGACGTTTTCTTCACGGCCACACGGACCGGCATGATGACAGTGGTCCAAGATTAATGACAAACCGCCCGGACTTTTGCTCCAGTCACGGAAAGGGGGGTTAACGAATTAAAATCAAACGCCAAATTTCGAGTCAGACACTTGGAGCCGGAGTCCGTTCGATACCCTTGCCGCCAAGTCTAGCGGTTCAGGATCTGGTCCAGCTTCTCGTCCTCCAGGTCGACGTCGAGCTGCACCCACAGCGGCAGGTGATCCGAGAGCTGGTAGGTGAACTCACGCTTGTTCAGGTTCGGGAACAGCTTGCGATGGTTGCCGGCATAGAAATCGAGCACGCCGCCATGGTCGGTGAAGCTCTTCACGAACCGCGGGTAATGCAGGATCTGGTCGTACCGCTTGTTGCGTTCCAGATTGACGCCGTGATCGCCGAGCAGCGACGTCGGCACCCGCAGCCCCTTGCTGGTGATGGCGGCGAACAGCGGATCGTTGGCCCGGATGGACGGGATGTTGAAATCCCCCATGACGATGATGTCCTTTTCCCGGACATCTTTCCGGCGCTGCAGCTTGTCGACCCATTCGGCCAGCAGCTTGAGCGGGGCGACGCGGGCCGCGGCGCCGCTACCCCAGCGGATATGTGCCGTCAGCAGGATGAAATCGAAGCCGCCGGCGCGGAACGAGGCGATATAGGGCGAGCGCCACCACGAAATCTTCGACTGGTACTCGCCATCAATCTTCTTGCGCGGCGCGTCGGCCTCGGCCGCGAGGCCGGTAAAGGTGACGGCCCGCTGGTCGTAGAGGTAGGCGATCCGTTCGCGGTTCCCGCCCGCGTCCATGATGAAGTCGGAATAGACCACGCGCCAATACGGTCCCAGGATCTGCATGACCCGTTGCAGGTCCGTCAGCCTCACGCGCAGCTCGGTGATGGCGATCAGGTCGAACTGGTGCAGGATCTCGGCGATATAATGGATCGCGGCCTTGCTGCGGCGCTTCTTGCCGAATTCCCGGATGTTCCAGGTCGCCAGGTTGATCGTTTCGTCGAGCGACGATGACGGGATTCCGGCGGCGCCGATGCGGCGGCGCAGTTCCCGCAAACCCCTGGCGATCTCGGGACCGATCCGTCCGTGTTGCATCTTGCCCCCTCGGCAATATCTGCGGCTGTGGGGTTTCCGGTTCGATGCTACACGATTGCGAAAACAAAGAGCAACGCAACCATCTCCGCCATCGCGGAAACGGCTGGCGTTCAGCCTATTCGGCCGCGTCGCGCGTCCGGCCCAGCCAGGCGTCGAGATCGCCGAGTGCGCGGGCGCTCATGGCCGGCTTGCGCTGCTTCTTGTGCACGCGCCCGGCGAGTGGCGGCAGCAGGCCGAAATTGATGTTCATGGGCTGGAACGTCCTGGCGTCGGCGCCGCCGGTGATATGCGCCAGCAGGGCGCCGAGCGTCGTCGTCGGCGGCGGCAGGTCCGGCGTCCGGCCCAGCCGCTCGGCCGCGGCGAAGCGGCCGGTCAGCAGGCCAATGGCGGCGCTCTCGACATAGCCCTCGACGCCGGTGATCTGCCCGGCGAAGCGCAGCCGCGGCATGGCCCGCAGCCGGCAGGTCGCGTCCAGCAGCTTCGGACTGTTGATGAAGGTGTTGCGGTGGATGCCGCCGAGCCGGGCGAAGCGGGCGTTCTCCAGGCCGGGGATAGTCCGGAACACCTCGACCTGGGCGCCGTGCGTCAGCTTGGTCTGAAAGCCGACCATGTTGTAGAGCGTGCCGTGCGCGTTGTCCTGGCGGAGCTGGACCACGGCATGGGGCTTTTCCGGCCGGTGCGGATCGGTCAGGCCGACCGGCTTCATCGGTCCGTGCCGCAGCGTTTCCGGGCCGCGCTCGGCCATCACCTCGATCGGCAGGCAGCCCTCGAAATAGGGCGTGTCGGCCTCCCAGTCCTTGAACGCGGTCTTCTGGCCGCCGAGCAGCGCGGCGATGAAGCCGTCATACTGCACCTTGTCGAGCGGGCAATTGATATAGTCCTTGCCGTCGCCGCCGGGTCCCGGCTTGTCGTAGCGCGACTGGAACCAGGCCGTCGTGAAGTCGATCGATTCCTTGTAGACGATCGGCGCGATGGCATCGAAGAAGGCGAGCGATTCCTCGCCGGTCAGCCCAGCGATGGCATTGGCCAGGGCAGGGGAGGTCAGCGGCCCCGTGGCGATGATCACGCTGTCCCAGTCCGCCGGCGGCAGGCCGTCGACCTCGCCGCGTTCGACCGCGATCAGCGGCTCGGCCGCGATGGCCGCCGAGACCGCCGTGGCGAACCCGTCCCGGTCGACGGCGAGCGCGCCGCCGGCCGGCACCTTGTTGGCGTCCGCCGCCGACAGGATCAACGACTGGCAGCGCCGCATCTCCGCGTGCAGCAGGCCGACGGCGTTGTTTTCGGCATCGTCCGAGCGGAAGGAGTTCGAGCACACCAGCTCGGCCAGCCGGTCGGTATGGTGGGCATCCGTCTTCCGGACCGGCCGCATCTCGTGCAGCACCACCGGCACCCCGAGGCGCGCCGCCTGCCAGGCCGCCTCCGATCCGGCAAGGCCGCCGCCGATGATGTGAATGCCCGCCGGTGTCGTCATGTCAGCTAAATACCGGCGCGCACCCCGGCTTGCAACCGGCCATGCATCGTTCAGCGGCCGGCCGCGTCGCGCTCGACCGCCGCCAGCGCGGCCCGATAGGCCGGCATCTCCCTGACGTCACAGAACCCGGCGCCGTATTCGACCGGCCCCAGATCGTGCGGCGGCAGCTTGCGCGGATGGCCGCAGAAGTCGTCGGTCACCTCGGCCACGACCACGCCCCGGTCGATCACGTCGTCGGGCGCCGACAGCCGGAAGTCCAGGCCGTCGGCATCGGCGTAAAGCGCCCGGATGGCGTTGCTGCCATGGCCCAGCCAGGTGTTGCCGCCCCAGGCCAGCATGCCGTCGACCAGGCCCTTGGCCCAGGCCACGTCCCCGGCGTCGATATAGTTCGGATACTTCTTGTCCTGGCCGGTCAGCCGCCGTTTGACGTAGCGCGCCGCCGCCGGCAGGGTCGCGGCGTAGGACCGGCCGGCGACGATGTTCGCGTCCGCCGTGCTGCGGCCGCCGTCGCGGTCGCGAATGCCGCCGGCGATGATGTTGTTCCGGATATCGGTCGTGCTGACGGGAAAGCGGATGTCGATGCCGTAGGTGTTGAACAGAAGGTTGTTGTAGATGCCGATGTCGCTGGACCTGTTCACGTAGATGCCGACATCGCTGGCGCAGTTGGCGATGACGTTGTTGCGGATAATGCCGTCGGAATGGTTGCGGCTGCAGTCGCCACCCTCGCAGATCGCCCTGTTCGTCGTGCCGCCACCGCCGAACGACAGGCCCACGCGGATGCCGCCGGCATGCCGCCATTCGCAGATCACCAGATTGCGCTCGTAAACGCCGGCGCTCGAGTTGCCTTTCAGGAATCCGGCGTAACCCACGCGACTGCCGGCGGATTTCGCGAAATCGGCGAAGAAGTTATGCCGCACGGTCCAGCGCCGGCCGCCGACCACGTCGAAGCCCGACACCGGGTTCCGGGTCTCGCGGACGCTGTCGTTGAAGAAGGCATTGCCGTCGATCAGGACATCGCTCGGGAACACGCCCTTTTCGCCGTTGCCCTTGATCGGCGCGTTGAAATCCCGCAGGACGTTGCCGCGGATCACGGTGCCGCTGGCGGCGCCGACGATATGGAAGGCGTGCTCGCAATTGCCGTGCTTCGCGCAGCGACCGCGGATTTCCAGGCCCTCGAAGATCCAGTGGGGCGCGGCGACCTTGAAACCCGTCGTCGAGGCGACGTCCAGCACGACACCGCCCGGCACCGCCGCCCGCAGCCGGATCGGCGCCTCCGGCCGGCCGGCGCGGCGGATCCGGGTCGGCCGCAGCTCGTAGCGGCCGGGCGCCACGGTAATCACGTCGCCGGGCTGGGCCTCTCTGATCGCCGCGCCCAGCGCCCCGCCATCCGCCACATCGATCCGCTTCTGGCCCGCCGCCATGCCCGTCGGCAGCAACGCGCCGACAGCCGTCAGGATCAACAGGATTGTCAGAATGCCCGACCGACGCATCACGCTATGGTAGCCATTACCGGCGCGGCATCCCCGCGCCGACGACGATACTACCCAATTATCGGATCAGACCGGAAGATGGCACCGGATCGGCTATAGCGTCAGGCAGATGGCCGCGCCATGAAGTTGGGCGGCGCTGGCCAGCAGCATGATCGCGCTCAGTAAACCGATGCCGACATATCGATAAAGGCTGTCGGTCAGCCGTATCGCGGTTGCGCGTGTCATCGAACTCTCCCTCAATACCGGGATCTCGGACGCAACGCTACAGGCGCTATTCTACGACATTTATTATGCCGTGTGAATTATGGCGACAAAATGTCGGTCTCGGCAAATAACGGCCCGGTCACGATGCCGTGGCCGGGTGGGGAGCGGGCCGGCAAGGCCACACTCAAATACGCGCTTAGGCCTGGGCCTGGGCGCCGTTTCTGGCCGACGACCGTTTGCGGCCGGCGCGCGACGAGCGGGACCGGGCCGCCGGTTTTCTGGCCTTCGGCTTTGCCTTGGCCCCCGAATCGGCCGCCTCGGATGCCCGCACCCCCTTGCGCAGCAGCGGTTCCAGATAGCGGCCGGTATGGCTTCCGGCCACTTGCGCGACCTGCTCCGGCGTGCCGGCGGCGACGATGCGGCCGCCGCCGCTACCACCCTCGGGTCCCAGGTCAACGATCCAGTCGGCGGTCTTGATGACTTCCAGATTGTGCTCGATCACGACCACCGTGTTGCCACTCTCGACCAGCTTGTGCAGCACGTCGAGCAGCTTGCGGACATCCTCGAAATGCAGGCCCGTGGTCGGCTCGTCCAGGATATAGAGCGTGCGCCCCGTGGCGCGGCGTGACAGCTCCTTGGCCAGCTTGACCCGCTGCGCCTCGCCGCCCGACAGCGTCGTCGCCTGCTGGCCGACATGGATATAGCCCAGGCCGACCTGCTGTAGCGTCACCAGCTTGTCGCGCACGATCGGCACGGCCTTGAAGAAATCGGCGGCCCCGTCGACCGTCATGTCCAGCACGTCGGCGATCGACTTGTCCCGGAACCGGATGTCCAGCGTCTCGCGGTTGTAGCGCTTGCCGCCGCAGACGTCGCAGGTGACGTAGACGTCCGGCAGGAAATGCATCTCGATCTTGATCAGGCC
>JANQKO010000545.1 GCA_028281075.1 Alphaproteobacteria bacterium
TTCGATCATGTCGGCGCCGCGCGCCAGGGCCGCCAGCGCCGGGAACGGTTGGCCGGAATGATCCGACAGGCCGACGGGACAGCCGTGCTCGGCTTTCAACTCGTCGATCACGTTGAGGCCCACCTGGGTCAACGGGGTCGGGTATTTGGTCGTGCACTGGAACAGCGCGACGTCGGCGCCGGCGCCCCGGATCGTCGCGACCCCTGCGGCGATCTCGTCGCGCCGGCTCATGCCGGTCGACAGCAGCACCGGCTTGCCGGTCGCCGTCATCGCCGCCAGCAGGTCCGTCGAGCGGTACTCGCCGGAACCGATCTTCCAGGCCGGCATGCCGAGCTTGTGCAGCAGATCGACGGCGGCGAGCGAGAACGGCGTGCTGAGGAAGACCAGGCCGCGCTCGGCCGCGTGCGCCGCGAGGCCGGCCCATTGCTCGGCCGTGAACTCCATGCGGCGCCAATAGTCGAAGCGCGTCGCGTCCTGCTTCGAGAACTTGACGCGAAAGGCTTCGTCGAGGGTCGACTCGGCGTCGGCGATATGGGTCTGGAACTTGATCGCGTCGGCCCCGGCCCCGGCCGCCGCGTCGATGAAGGCATGCGCCAGGCCCAGGCTGCCGTCATGCGCCTGGCCGACCTCGGCGATCAGGAAGCCCGGCGCGCCGCCGCCGACGGCGCGGTCCGCGATGGAAATCGTGGCGGTCAACGCGGCACGCCCGCTTCGCCCAGATCCCAGAACAGCCCGGTCATCATCGCCAGGCCCTCGCGGGCGATCGGCGCCAGCATGTGCTCGTTCGGCGCATGCTGCGAGCAGGCGGCATAGGAATGCGGCACCCAGACCGTCGGCAGGCCGATGACGTCGGCGAAAATGTCGTTCGGCAGCGAGCCGCCCAGGTTCGGCACCACCATCGGCGGCTTGTTCATGGTCCGCGCGACCGACGCCGTCGCCCACTGGACCCAGGGATGGTCCGGCAGCAGGCGGGTCGCCTGCATGATGAAATCGCGCTCGGTCTGGTCGACGGCGACATCGGTATAGCCGTTCGCGTCGAGATGCCGGCGGATCGCCGGCAGGAAGGTGGCCGGATCGCGATCGACGGTGAAGCGGATCTGGCACCAGGCCCGGGCGCGCGGCGGGATGGCGTTCACCACCTTGTCGGGATTGCCGGCCTTGAAGGCCAGCACCTCGAAGCTGTTCCAGCCGAACACGCGTCCCACCGGCGCCAGGCCCGGCTCGCCCCAATCCGGCTCGATCTCGGGCCCGTCCGCGCCGCCGTCGACCCGGCAGCGCGCCAGCGCGTCCTTCACCGACGGCGGGATCGCTTCCGGCTTCAGGTCCGGCACCAGGATCTCGCCCTTCGGGCCGACGATGGCGGCGATCGCGTTCGCCAGCCGCACGCCGGCATTCGAGATCAGCCCGCCCCAATTGCCGGAATGATGGCCGCCGTCACGCAGGTCGAGCGACAGCTCGAAATTGATGGCGCCGCGGGTGCCGAGAAAGATCGTCGGCTCGTCCGGCACCAGGCGCGGGCCGTCGGAGCCGATCAGCACGTCGGCCCGCAGGCGGTCGCGGTGCGCGGCGCTGAACTCGCGCAGGCCCGGCGAGCCGATCTCCTCGGACATGTCGATGAAGATCTTGGAATTGAAGCCGAGCCGGTCGCGGACCCCCAGCACCGCGGCGAGCGCGGCGATATTGATGCTGTGCTGGCCCTTGTTGTCGGCCGTGCCGCGGCCGTAGAGACGGTCGCCCTCGCGCGTCAGCGTCCAGGGGTCCAGCCCCTCGCGCCATTCGGATTCCAGCCCGCGCACGACGTCGCCATGCCCGTAGGTCAGGACGGTGGGCAGATCGTCGCCCTCGTGCCGCTCGGCCAGCAGCAGCGGGCCGCCACCGTCGACCGGATTCTCGAAGACCTCGAAGCCATAGCCCATCCGCGCCAGCGTCGGCCCGATCTCGTCCTCGAGATAGGCATAGAGCGCCGGCCGGTGCGCCGGTTCCTGCGCGGTCGAGGGAATCGCGACCCGGCGCGCCAGGTCGTCGAAGAATCCGCCGCCATCGAAATAGGCCATCGCGTCGGCGACGGCGTCGGCGCGGCTCATATGTTGCTCCCGGACATTGTCTTGATCAGTGTCTTGATCGGTGTCTTGAGTCGGTATCCTAATCGATGTCGCAATCGGTCCCGAATCGCGGACAGGCTACCGCAGACCGGGTGCCCGCGCATCCAGTCGAGGCATACATGCGCGCGCCCTAACCCGCCCGGCGCACGGCGTCCTGCGGCAGCTTGACGCGCACCTGCCGGCCGAGCAGATCGAGCAGGATGATCACCCGCCGATCGTCGCTGACGCCGTCGAACAGGCCGACCTGGTCGCAGAGCGCGCCGTCCTCGATCCGCACCTTGTCGCCGCGCCGCATATGCTCGACGTCGGAAATCTGCACATAGCCGGACGCGTTCTCGCGCGACCGGATCTCGTCGATCAGGCGCCGCACGACCGGCGACGGCCGGCGGCCGAACGCCACCAGGTAGCCGACGCCCGGCGCCGACGAAATCATCGGCTTCTGGCCGGCCTCGAGATCGGCCTCGACGAACAGATAGCGGGGGAACAGCGGCCGGGCGACGATATCCACCTTGCGCGCGTGCCGGCGCTTCTTCTGATACATCGGCAGATAGACCTCGAAACCCCGTTCCCAGAGGTTCGAGCGCGCCCACGACTCCATGCGCGTGTTGGTATAGACGGCATACCAGGATTTCACTGGTCGGCTCCCTCTTCTGCGTATGTCGTCGCGTCGCGGGCGATCTTGAGGACGTCGGGTGTGAGTACGCGTTCCGCACCGATCTTGTCACGCAGGAATTCGAAGGTGCGCTGCGGGCGGGCCACGTCGGTGACCAGAACCACGTCCACGGCGCCGAGCGATTCCAGGTCGCCGACCAGCGGCAGGTGCCGGAACCGGTTCGCCTTCGACCGGGCATCGACCACGCCCGCCACCTCCAGGTCGTATTGCATGGCGCAGAGGACGGCGATCTCGGCCAGCTCGCCGGCGCCGGCCAGCGCCACCCGCCGGGCGCCATTGTCGGCGGCCTCGCGCAGCAGCTCGTCGCAGGCGTTCCGCGCCTGGCGATAGAACCGGAACGAGTTGAACAGGTACGACGCCGTCAGCCGGCTCTTCTCGCGAAAGCCGGTCGGGGTCAGGTAGTAGGCATAGCGATTCGGCGGAATCCGCTGCACCTTGACCAGCCCCTTGCGCACGCAGCGCTTCAGATAGGCGTTGGTCAGGCCCAGCGCGATGTTCAGGCGCGCCGCCAGCGACCGCTGCGAGGCCTGGCCATCGGTATGGACCGCCTGCAACAGGTCCATGGTGATACGGTTCTCGGCCTCGCCCGGCTCGGACCGGCCGACCGCGTCGCTGGACATGTCAGGTACTGCCGCCGCTATCGTTCATGCCGTGAACACTATGATGTTCACGGCATGAACGTCAAGACCTGCGTGGAATCAGTATGTTATTAAGTTAACGATTCATTGCGAACGGCGCCAGCAAACCCGGTGCGACGCTCCTCGATGGGGAAATTCGCCCTTACCCGCCCGCCGACCCCGGGCTATAAGCGCGGATGCTCTGGTTCTGGCTGGCGGTGACGGGCGCGGCGGCGGGCGGCGGCGGGTGGATCGGCACCCGGCTGGTGCTGGATGTCCTGCGCCGGCGGGCGGTGCTGGACCATCCGACCGACCGGTCCAGCCATCGCGCGCCGACGCCGCGCGGCGGCGGCATCGCCGTCATGGCGACGCTGGTGCCGATCTGGGCCGTCGTCGCGGCGGCCGCCGCCGAACGCCCGGCCGAGATCGCGACCGTGCTGATCGCCGCGGCCGGACTGAGCGCGCTGACCTTCGTCGACGACCTGCGCGGCCTGTCCGTGATCGTGCGCCTGCTGGCGCAGATCGCCGCCGTCGCCGCCGGCCTCGCCGTGCTGCCGTCGGACCGGCCGGTCTTCCAGGGCCTGTTTCCGCCGACGGCGGACCTGCTGCTGACCGGGCTGCTGTGGCTCTGGTTCGTGAACCTGTTCAACTTCATGGACGGCATCGACGGCATCAGCGGCGTCGAGGGCACGACCATCGGGCTCGGCGTCATGCTGGTCGCGCTGGCCGCCGGCCTCGGCGCGGCATGGGCGCTCTACGGCCTCGCGCTGGCCGGCGCGGTGCTCGGCTTCCTGCGCTGGAACTGGCCGCCGGCACGGGTGTTCATGGGCGATGTCGGCAGCGTCGGCATCGGCTTCCTGGGCGGCTGGCTGCTGCTCGGCATCGCCGCCGAGGGCCATTGGGTCGCGGCGCTGATCCTGCCGCTCTACTACCTGGCCGACGCCACCCTCACGCTGCTGCGCCGCCTGCTGCGCGGCGAGCGGATCTGGCGGGCGCACCGCAGCCACTACTATCAGCGCGCGGCCGCCAGGCTGGGCAGCCACGCCGCGGTCAGCCTCGGCATCGCCGCCACCAATCTCAGCCTGGTCTGCCTCGCCGTCTCGGCCGCCGCCGCGCCGGGGTCGCGGGCGACCGCGCTGACGCTCGCGATTGCTGTCACGGCCGGCTTGTTGTGGTATTTCGCATCCCGAACGGACAGGCAGGGCGAAGGCGAATAGGCGCGCCGGCGCGATGCAGCGACCATATCTCAACAAGCGGATCGCCACCGTGGCGGCGCACGACATCGTCATGGCGGCGCTGTCGTTCGAGCTGGCGATCTGGATCCGCTACTACACCTACGGCGCGCCGCAGTCGTTCGGCTTCCTGTGGGACGGCACGCTGCTGTTCGCGGCCGTCGCCGCCGTCGTGTTCTGGGCCATGGGGCTCTATCGCGGCATCTGGCACTACGCCTCGTTGTCGGACCTGATAGCGATCATCAAGGCGGTCAGCCTGGCGCTACTGGTGTTCCTGCCGGTGCTGTTCGTGGCCACGCGGCTGGAGAACTTCCCGCGCAGCGCGATCTTCATCCAATGGCCGATCCTGGTCTTCCTGCTGGCCGGCCCGCGGCTGCTCTACCGCTATTACAAGGACGGCAACCTGGCGGCGCTGCGCCAGTCGCCGGCCGACGCGCGCGTGCCGGTGCTGCTGGCCGGCGCCGGCGACCGGGCCGAGATGTTCATCCGCGAGATGACCCGCTCGCCGCGCGCCGCCTACCGCGTCGTCGGCATCGTCGACGACAAGCCGCAGCGCATCGGCCGCGACATCCGCGGCGTCCGCGTGCTGGGCGACCTGTCGAGCATCGACGAGGTGGTCGGCAGGCTGGCGAAATCGGGCCGCGCGCCGCAGCGCCTGATCATCGCCTCGAACCGCTATGACGGCGCCACCGTCGGCCGGGTCCTGGAGGCGGCCGACCGGCTGGGCCTGAAGCTGTCGCGCATGCCGCGGCTGACGGATTTCGCCGGCGACGCGGGCGCGGCGCGCCTGGACCCGCGGCCGATCGACGTCGAGGACCTGCTGGGCCGGCCGCAGCAGGTGCTGGACCGCGACGCCATGCGCCGGCTGATCGGCGGCCGACGGGTGCTGATCACCGGCGCCGGTGGCACCATCGGCTCGGAGCTGGCCCGCCAGATCGCCGCCTTCACGCCGGCCCGCCTGGCGCTGCTGGAGAATTCCGAGCACGCGCTCTACCGCATCGACCTGGAGCTGGGCGAACGCGCTCCGGACCTGGACCGGTCGCCGATCCTGGGCGACGTGCGCGATCCGCGCCGCCTGTCGGTGGTGTTCGAGCGCGAGCGGCCGGACCTGGTGTTCCACGCCGCCGCCTTCAAGCACGTGCCCATGGTCGAGGCCAATCCGAACGAGGGCGTGCTGACCAACGTGCTGGGCACGGCGAACGTGGCCGAAGCCTGCCGCGACGCCGGCGTCGCCGCCATGGTGATGATCTCGACCGACAAGGCGGTGAACCCGTCCAGCGTCATGGGCGCGACCAAGCGCGTCGCCGAAATGGTCTGCCAGGGCCTGAGCCTGGGCGGCGGCGGCACGCGCTACGTGACGGTGCGCTTCGGCAACGTGCTGGGGTCCACGGGCTCCGTGGTGCCGCTGTTTCAGCGGCAGCTCGCGGCCGGCGGCCCGATCACCGTGACCGACCCCGACGTCAGCCGCTATTTCATGACCACGCGGGAAGCCGTCGAGCTGGTGCTGCAGGCCTCGGCCATGGCGCCCGACGGCGACGAGGCCGGCAAGATCCACGTGCTGGACATGGGCCAGCCGGTGCGCATCCGGGACCTGGCGCAGCAGATGGTCCGCCTCGCCGGCCTGAAGGCGGGCAAGGACATCGACATCGTCTTCACCGGCCTGCGGCCGGGCGAGAAGCTGACCGAGGAGCTGTTCCATGCCGGCGAGGCGCCGGCGCCGACCGGCGCGCCGGGCATCCTGCTGGCCGCGCCCCGGGTCATCGACTACGACCTGCTGCGGCCGCAAATCGACGAGCTCGCCGCCGCGGCGGCGGCCCGGCGCACCGACGAGACGCTGGCCTTGATCGGCCACCTGGTGCCGGAGTATCAGGGCGCGTCGCCGCCCTCCGCGCGCGCCGGCGCCGCGCGCCGCTAGCCCTGCCAACCGGAGCCGTTCATGCCCCTGCCCGAACCCGTTCGTATCCGCCGCGCCCTGATTTCCGTGTCCGACAAATCGGGCCTGATCGACTTCGGCCAGGCGCTGGCCGACATGGGCGTCGAGATCCTGTCGACCGGCGGCTCGGCGCGCGGCCTGACCGAAGCCGGCGTGCCCGTGACCGAGGTCAGCGCGCATACCAGCTTCCCGGAGATGATGGACGGCCGGGTGAAGACACTGCACCCGAAGATCCATGGTGGCTTGCTGGCGCTGCGCGACGTCGAAACGCATACCGCGGCCATGGCCGCGCACGGCATCGACGGCATCGATCTGATCGCGGTCAACCTCTATCCGTTCGAGGCGACGATCGCCGGCGGCGCCGACTTCGCCACCGCGATCGAGAATATCGATATCGGCGGCCCGGCCATGATCCGGGCGGCGGCGAAGAACCATGCCTGGGTGACCGTGCTGACCGATTCGGAGGACTATGCCGCCGTGCTGGGCGAAATGCGGGCGAACGACGGCGCCGTCGGCGGCGACCAGCGGCGCCGGCTGGCGGCCAAGGCCTATGCGCGCACCGCGTCCTATGACGCGGCGATCGCCGGCTGGTTCGCCGAACAGCTCGGCGATAGCTTCCCGGCGCGCACGACAATCGCCGGCGTGGCGCCACGGGTCCTGCGCTACGGCGAGAACCCGCATCAGCAGGCCGCCTTCTATCTCGGCGGCGCGTCACGGCCGGGCGTGGCCACCGCGACGCAGGCGCAGGGCAAGGCCCTGAGCTACAACAACCTGAACGACACCGACGCGGCCTTCGAGCTGGTCGCCGAGTTCGACGCCGACAGGTCGGCCGCGATCGCCATCATCAAGCACGCCAACCCCTGCGGCGTGGCCCGGGCCGGGACCCTGCGGGCGGCCTACGAACGGGCGCTGGCCTGCGATCCGGTCAGCGCCTTCGGCGGCATCATCGCGGCCAACCGGCCGCTCGACGGCGCCACGGCGACCGAGATCGTCAAGATCTTCACCGAGGTGATCATCGCGCCGGACGCCGACGACGAGGCGCGGGCGATCATCGCCGGGAAGAAGAACCTGCGGCTGCTGCTGACCGGCGGCCTGCCGGACCCGGCGACGCCGGGCATGACGCTGAAGAGCCTGGCCGGCGGCTACCTGCTGCAGAGCCGGGACAACGGCCGGGTGGCGGCGGACGACCTAAAGGTGGTCACCAGGCGCCAGCCGACGCCGGCCGAGCGCGCCGACATGCTGTTCGCCTTCACGGTCGCCAAGCACGTGAAGTCGAACGCCATCGTCTACGTGAAGGATGGCGCCACCGTGGGCGTCGGCGCCGGCCAGATGAGCCGGGTCGATTCGGCCCGGATCGCCGCCCGCAAGGCCGAGGACGCGGCGGCGGCCGCCGGCCTGGCCGCGCCGCTGACCCGGGGCTCGGTGGTGGCGTCCGACGCCTTCTTCCCCTTCGCCGACGGCTTGCTGGCGGCGATCGAGGCCGGCGCCGAGGCCGTGGTCCAGCCCGGCGGCTCGATGCGCGACGACGAAGTGATCGCGGCGGCCGACCAGGCGGGGATCGCCATGGCGCTGACCGGGATGCGCCACTTCCGGCACTAGGGTGTGTAGACATTCAGACGATTGCTTCCGCGGCGACCTTCGAGACTGCGGTGTCTTATCGCGGCATGCGGGTGGGGATGCCGTGGGGACACCAGAAACGAGTCTGGTCACGGGGGCCGGAGGCTGATTCAAGGCTGAAAACTGGAGGCCAGCCTTGAACCGTGACCTATTGAACGACCAGCA
>JANQKO010000141.1 GCA_028281075.1 Alphaproteobacteria bacterium
GCCAAGACCAGCCCCTGCCACGACAAGCTGGCGGCGGCCGGCGCCGTCTTCGGCCAGCGCTACGGCTGGGAGCGGCCGAACTGGTTCGCGCCCGACGGCGTCGCGCCGAAGGACGTCTGGAGCTTCCGGCGCACGAACTATTTCACGCATGTCGGCAACGAGTGCCGCACCGTGCGCGAGCGCGTCGGCCTGATCGACATCACCAGCTTCTCGAAGTTCGAGGTCGCGGGCCCCGGCGCCGAGGCCTGGCTCGACGGCCTGTTGGCGAACCGTCTGCCGCGGAAGATCGGCCGCATCAACCTCGGCCATGCGCTGACCGCGTCCGGCGGCGTGCGCAGCGAATTCACCATCATGCGCGACGGACCCGAGCGCTTCTATCTGATCAGCTCTGGCGCGGCCGAGCGCTTCGACCACGACTTCCTGCTGAAGTCGCGGCCGACCGACGGCGGCGTCACGGTGGAGAACGTCACCGGCCGGCACGGCGTGCTGGTGGTCGCCGGGCCCCGCGCGCGCGACGTGCTGTCGAAGATCACCGACGCCAACCTGTCGAGCAATGCCTTCCCCTGGCTGGCGGGCCAGCACATTACCGTCGGCCTCGCGCCCGTCCGGGCCATGCGGGTGAATTTCGTCGGCGATCTCGGCTGGGAGCTGCATCACCCGATCGAGTATCAGAACCACCTGTTCGACCGGATCATGGCGGCCGGCGCCGAGCACGGCATCGGCCTCGTCGGCATGCGCGCCATGGACTCGCTCCGGATCGAGAAGTCCTACCGCATGTGGGCCCAGGACCTGACCATCGAGTATTCCGCCTTCGAGGCCGGGTTGGACCGGTTCGTGCGGCTGGACAAAGGCGACTTCGTCGGCCGTGACGCCCTGATCAGGCAACGCGAAGAGGGCGTGCCGCAGCGCTTCGTCACCCTGGAGGTGGTGGTCGACGACGCGGACCCGATCGGCAACGAGCCGATCTACCAGAACGGGACCATGGTCGGCCGGGCGACGGCCGGCGCCTATGGTCACCACGTCGGCAAGAGCCTGGCGCTGGCCTACGTCCAGCCCGGCGCCGCCGAGCCGGGCACGGCGCTGGAGGTCGAGATCCTCGGCAAGCGCTTCCCGGCGAGGGTGATACCGGAGTCGCCCTACGATCCGGAGAACACGAGCCTGCGTGGTTAGCCGCGCATGCGCTTCGCGTCCGGATCGAACAGCGGCTCGGCGGCGTAGCGGGCCGGCCGCCGGTCGCCCAGGATCTCGACCTCGAAGGCCGTGCCGGCGTCGAGCAGCGCCGGCGGCAGGTAGGCCAGCGCCACGCTCTCGCCGACATAATGGGCATAGCCGCCCGAGGTGACGAAGCCGACGACGGCGCCGTCGTGGAACACCGGCTCGTCGCCATGGACGTCGGCGTCGTCGGCATCCACGACCAGCGTCGCCAGCCGGCGTTTCGGCGGCGCGGCGCGCTGTTCCATCACGGCCGCGCGGCCGATGAAGTCGGCGTTGCGGTCGGTATCGACGAAGCGATCGAGACCCGCTTCGAAGGCCGTATAGTCCGGGGTGAAGTCGCGCATCCAACTCCCGAAGCCCTTTTCCAGCCGCAGCGCGTTCAGCGCCCGGCCGCCGAACGGCCGCGCGCCGAGGTCGGCGCCGGCCTCCATCAGCGTGTCGTAGAGCGCCGCGTGCCGCTCGGCCGGCACATAGACCTCGTAGCCCAGATCGCCGGTATAGGAGACGCGAGCGACGATGGCGTTCGCCGGCCCCACGTCCGTCTCGGTGATGCGGAAGAACTTGAAGGCCGCCGGCGACAGGTCGGTGTCGCAGAGCCGGGCCAGCAGGTCGCGTGAGGCCGGCCCGGCGACGGCGAAGCCACCGAGTGATCGGGTAACGCCGCGCAGCTCGACCCCCCGGTCGGGCAGGTGCCGGGCGAACCAGCGCAGATGAAAGGCTTCGGCGATGCCGGAGCCGAAGATGAAGAACCGTTCCGGGCCCAGGCGGGCGACGGTGAAATCGCCCAGCAAACGGCCCTTCGGGCTCAGCATCGGCGACAGCGACAGCCTGCCGTCCGCCGGCAGCCGGTTCGCCAGCAGGCGGTCGAGCCAAGCGGCGGCGCCGGGGCCGGTGACCTCGTACTTCGCGTAGTTGCAGAGCTCGAGGACGCCGACGCCGTCGCGCACGGCATGGCATTCCGCCGCCACCGGGTCGAACGCGTTCGAGCGCCGGAAGGTCGGGGTCTCGGTGGCCTCGGCGCCGTCGGGCGCGAACCAGAGCGCGTGTTCCAGCCCGAAGGCGGCGCCGAACACGGCGCCGTGGGCGGCCAGCCGATCATGGGCCGGCGAGGTCTCCACCGGCCGGCCGGCCGGCAATTCCTCGTTGGGGAAGGTGATGGTGAAGCGCCGGCGGTAGTTCTCGTAGACCTTGTCGTTGACGTAGCCCCTGGTGGCATAGTCGCCGAAGCGGCTGACATCCATGGCGAAGACGTCCATGCCGGGCTCGCCCTCGACGATCCATTCCGCCACCGACAGACCGACGCCGCCGCCCTGCGAGAAGCCGGCCATGACGCCGCAGGCCTGGAAGAAGTTCCGCAGCCCCGGTGTCGGTCCGATCAGCGGATTGCCGTCCGGCGCGAACACCATCGGCCCGTTGATGACCCGCTTGATGCCGGCCTCGACCAGGCACGGATAGCGGTCGTAGGCGACGGCGAGGTTGTCCGCGATCCGGTCGAGATCGGACTCCAGCAGCTCGTGGCCGAAGTCGGCCGGCGTGCCGTCGGCCGACCAGGCCCGGCAGCCCTGCTCGTAGGTGCCGATCAGGATGCCCCTGCCTTCCTGACGCAGGTAACTCTCGCCCTCGAAATCGATGGTGTGGGCGGCCTCCCGTTCCAGCGCCGCCACCTCGGCGATGTCGTCGGTGACGAGGTACTGGTGCTCCATCGGCAGCAGCGGCAGGTCGACGCCGGCGAGCCCGCCGACCTCGCGCGCCCAGAGGCCGGCGGCATTGACCACGACCTCGGCCCGTATCGTGCCCCGTGGCGTCACCACCTCCCAGCCGCCGTCGGGCGTCGGGCTCAACCCGGTCACCGGCGTCTGGCGGTAGACCTCGGCCCCGGCCATGCGCGCGGCCTTGGCATAGGCCTGGGTCACGCCGTTCGGGTCGACATGGCCGTCGTTGGGATCGAACAGGGCGCCGGTCAGACTGGCCGTGTTGATCAGCGGATTGACCCGGTGGATATCGGCGAGATCGATGAATTCCAGCTCCAGGCCCAGATAGCGTGCCTTGGCGCGCTCCGCCTTCAGGAAATCCAGGCGCTCGGGCGTCGCCGCCAGATACAGGCCGCCGGGCTGGTGCAGGCCGCAGGACTGGCCGCTGACTTCCTCGATCTCGCGGTAAAGATCGATCGTATAGCCTTGAAGTTTCGAGATATTCGCGTCGCTGTTGAGCGTATGCATGCCGCCGGCCGCGTGCCAGGTCGAGCCCGCCGTCAGCTCGGTCCGCTCCAGCAGCACGACGTCCCGCCAGCCGAGCCTGGTCAGGTGGTAGAGCACGCTGCAGCCGACCACGCCGCCGCCGATCACCGCTACCCGCACATGCGATTTCATCGGACCATTCTCCCCCGAATGCCGGTGCCGTGAAACAGGGTCAACCGCCGCGCGCGGGGACGCAAATTTTTGTTCACGCCGGCTGTCATTTTGTGTCAAGGTTCGCGGTTAAAAGGCGTTAGGGACTGTGGAAAACCATGCTTGGAGCCACACCGCGCGAACTGCCACAACGCTTCGCGTTCGTCGTCATACCCGATTTCACCATGATCGGCTTCACCGCGGCCGTCGATACGCTGCGGCTGGCGAACCTGATCAGCGGACGCGAGCTCTACCGTTGGCATCTGGTGTCGCCCGACGGGCAACCGGTCGTGGCCTCCAACGGCATTCCGGTGCTGGTCGAAGGCGGCCTGGAACTGGCCGGCGACGTGTCCACCATCATCGTCTGCGGCGGCGTCAATACGCACCGCTATTACGACAAGCCGATGTTCGCCTGGCTGCGCCGCATGGCCCGGCGCGGCGCCGACATCGGCGCCCTCTGCACCGGCTGCCACGTCCTGGCCGAGGCCGGGCTGCTCGACGGCTACCGCTGCACCATTCACTGGGTCAACCTGCCGGCCTTCACCGAGCGTTTCCCGGAGGTCGAGGTCACTTCGCGGCTGTTCGAGATCGACCGCAACCGCTTCACCTGCGCCGGCGGCACCGCGACCATCGACATGATGCTGGGCCTGATCGCGATCCAGCATGGCCACGAACTGGCCGGCGAGATCGCCGAATCGATCATCCACGAGCGTATCCGCGAGCATGACGAGCATCAGCGCACCTCGTTGCCGGCCCGCCTCGGCGTCCGGCATCCCAAGCTGCTGGCGATCATCGACCTCATGGAGAAGAACCTGGAGGAGCCGCTGGAGCGCCACCAGCTCGCCGCCATCGCCGGCCTGTCGACGCGGCAGCTCGAGCGCCTGTTCCGCAAATACGTCGACCGCTCGCCGGCGCGCTATTACCTGGAACTGCGGCTGCACAAGGCGCGGATGCTGCTGCTGCAGACCAATCTGTCGGTGATGAACGTGGCGCTGGCCTGCGGCTTTGTCTCGCCATCGCACTTCACCAAATGCTACCGCGCCTTCTTCGGCCACACGCCCTATCGCGAGCGGGGCGTGCCCAACGCCAAGCTGAAGGCGCTTGCCGGCGAATAGCGCATCTAGCCATCGACCGAGAAGCCGGCGCCGTCGTCGGCCATGGTGAACCTGCCATCCGCCACCGCGTCGGCCCAGGCCGTCGTGCGCGCCATGCCGCCCAGCGAATAGACGTGCGCCTTGACGATGCCGCAGTCCGGGTCCTCGGCCCGATAGGCGGCCAGCGCCGCGACCATCCGGTTCGGCGCGGACACCGTCAGCAGCCTGGCGACGCGGCTGGTCTGCCGGCTCAGCATCCGCATTGACGGGCCGATGCCGCAGGACCGCGCGAAGCTCAGCAGGGTCCGCAGCCGGGCCGGGCCGGGGATGCCGACATGGATCGGCAGCCGGTTGCCGGCGGCGCGGATGGCCCTGTCCCAGGCGATGACCGGGGCGGCATCGAAGCAGAACTGGCTGACGATGTGGAAGGCGGCGTCGCTGCGCGCCGCGAAGGCGTTCTTCCAGGCGAGCGCCGCGGCCACGGCGTCGGCGCCGATGTCGGGCGTGCCCTCGGGATGGCCGGCGACGCCGATCCGGTCGATGCCGTACTTGTCCAGCAACCCGGTCTCCAGAAGCTGCATCGAGGAATGGAAGGCGCCGACGGGCTCACCGCCGCCGCCGGCGATGACCAGCACCTCGCGCACGCCGGCCTCGTCCCGCAGGCGTGTCAGGCCGGTCTCGAATTCGTGGTCGTCGACGATGGCGCGGGCCGCCAGATGCGGTGCCGGCACGAAGCCCTCGGCGCGCAGCCGGACCGCGGTGTCGACGGTCTCGGCGAACCGGGTGCCCGGCAGGAACGTCACGTTGACCGTGGTATCCGGCCGCGCATGCCGCCGATAGTCGGCGATCCTCGCGGCCTGGTGCGGCGTCGTTTCCGTGCTGTAGCCGCGCATGAAGGCGGTGATCCGCGCCCTGGGCGACGGATCGGCATGGCCGGGATCGATGCTTGGCGTGACGGCGAACGGCATGCGGCGAGCGTCGAATATCGCGCCGCCACGGACTGGCTTCGCAGCGACGTCTATCCGCTGGATTGCGTCAGGCGGTCAGGCGGTGGGCGTAAAGGCGGTGGTAATGCGGCAGGCTGGCCTCGGCCAGCGCGTCCAGCGCGTCGTCGAGCGCGACTTCGCGTGGCCGGTAGGGCGCGAAGCCGGTCGAGGCCTCGACGGCGGTATACCAGTGCGCGGCCCAGACACCGTCGGACGCCCGCCGGCCCGGCGGCCAGGACAGCATGGCGTCGCTGAACGGCAGGTCGAGCACCGCGCAGAGCAGCGTGAGCAGGCCTTTCGGGTCCCGCAGCACGTCACGGGCATCCAGCACCGGTGGGACCCGGCCGGTGCGGGCGACGACGGTGTCGAAGATCTCGGCCTGCTGGCGCATGCCGATATCGTCCAGGGTCACCTCGGTCCGCTTGGCCGCGTAGGAGGCCAGCACCTCGCGCGGATCGCGGATCAGGAAACAGCTCTCGACGCCGTCGAGCCAGGCCCGGTCGATCTCGGCGAGCTGATGGTGCGTCATATGCTTCTGGTAGAAGACCGGGCGGCCGTCGGGTACCGGCCCCAGCGCCGCCGCCGCCACCTTGCGCCAGTCGGTCTCGCCGGCCGCGATCACGTCCGCCGCCATCGGGTGCGCGAGGCCGGTCGCGGCCAGGTAGTAGGCGTAGAACGGCTCGTCCCAGACCGCCGTGTCGGGCCGGTTCTCCCAGGCCCGCATCATCGCCGTCGAGATGTTGCGCGGCCCCGACCACATGGCGATGCGCCGGGGCGCCGCCGTCATCGGCCCGGTCCTCAGCCGACGCCGAGCAGGCGCCCGACGAAATCGAGCTGGATGCGGGCGGCGTCCACCAGGTCGGATATGGGCACTGACTCGTTGGCGGCATGGCCCTCGTCGCCGCTGCCGGGGCCGAAGTTGATGATCTCGATGCCGTCGTCGGCGAAGTAGCGGCCGTCGCTGACGCCGACGGCGTTGAGGAACCGCGCCGGCGCGCCCTGCCGGGCCGCGATGGCCTGGCTCAAGGCCGTCACGGCGGGGCCGTCGGCCGGCGCCGTGAAACCGTTGGTGCCGGTCAGGAACGTCACCTCGACGCTGCCGGCCGGCTCGCCCGCGGTCATGACGATGTCCTTCAGCTCGGCGAAGGCATCCTCGACCTTGGTCTCCGGCAGCAGCCGACAGTCGATCTCGATCGTGCAGCTACTGGGCACGGCATTGGTGTTGTGGCCGCCGCGGATCAGGCCGATATTCATCGTCGCCCGCTTGTCGCCGGCGACCCGCGCCGCCAGCCTCGGCGCCAGCTCGGCCTCGATCCGGTTGATCACCCGCACCATGCGCAGGACGGCGCTGTCGCCGGCGGCCGGATTGCCGGCATGCGCCGACCGGCCGGTGGTGTCGATCCGGGCCCAGATCACGCCGCGCTCCTCGGTGATCAACTGGTTGCTGGTCTGGGCGCCCAGCACCAGCATGTCCGGCTTGACCTTGCCGGTCTCGCGCAGATAGCTGAGCCCGTCCGGGCCGAGACGCTCCTCGTCGCCGACGAAGGTAAAGACCAGCGATCCGGACGACGGCCCGCCGCGGCGCGCGATCTCCTCGGCCAGCCAGATCTGCGTCGCCATGGAGCCCTTGCAGTTGCCGGCGCCAAGCCCGTGGACCCGGCCGTCCCGGATGTCGGCCTGGAACGGATCGCTGTCCCACCTGGCCGCGTCGTCGATGCCGACCGTGTCGACATGGGCGTTGAAGACCAGCGCCGGCGCGCCCTGGCCCAGGCCGGCGACGACGTTGTCGACGCCCGCCGTCCGCGCCAGCACCTCGGTCCGGTAGCCGGCGGCGCGCAGGCGTTCGGCGGCATAGGCGCAGATTTTCGTGCTGTCGCCGGGCGGATAGGCCGACGGGATGGTGATCAGATCGGACAGGATGCCCGTCAGGCGGTCGGCGAGGTCCGCGTCATCGATGGTCATGCGTCACCATTGGCAAGATCGACCAGCAACGCCGCCAGCACCCGGGTGCCGGCCGCCAGGTCGTCGGGTGTCGCGCTTTCGGCCTCGTTGTGGCTGATGCCCCCCTCGCAGGGCACGAAGATCATGCCCGTGGGGCAGACGCCGGCCATGTACTGGGCGTCGTGGCCGGCGCCCGAGAACATGTCCATGCAGCTCAGCCCGAGCTGCCGCGCCTGCCCGCCGACCCGGGCGACCATGGCGCGCGGGAAGTGCGTCGGCGAGGTGTCGCGGGTCTTGGTCACGGTCACGGCGCAGCCGCGGGCATGCGCCTGGCAGACGGCGTCGACCTGGCCGCCCAGCCGGTCCAGCACCGCCTGTTCGGGATGCCGGAAGTCGATGGTGAAGAAGACCCGGCCCGGCACCGTGTTCGGCGAGCCCGGCTCGACCTCGAAGCGGCCGATGGTGAAGCGCACGGTGTCGGTCTCGTCGGCCATCAGCTCCTCCAGCGCGCCGACCATTTCGGCGGCGGCCTTCAGCGCGTCCTTTCGCTGTTTCAGCGGCGTGGTGCCGGCATGCGCCTCTTCGCCGACGACCTCGATGGCGAACCATTTCGAGCCCTGAATGCCGGTCACCGCGCCGATGGTCGTGCCGCTGCTTTCGAGCCGTGGCCCCTGCTCGATATGCGCCTCGACATAAGCCGCGACCGGGTAGCCCGACTCGATCCGCCGCAGGTCCGGCAGGGCCGAGAAGGTGGCGTCGAGCGCCGTGCCGAAGCGCGCGCCGTCGCCGCCGACGACCTCCACCAGCTCCGCCAGCTTCATGTCGCGGACGAACACGGCCGAGCCCATGCAGCCCGGCTGGAAGCGGCTGCCTTCCTCGTTGGTCCAGGCCACGACCTCGACCGGCCGCCGGGTGGCGATGCCGGCGCGCTCGATCGCCTCCAGCGCCTCGAAGCCGGCCAGCACGCCATGGGCGCCGTCGAACTTGCCGCCGGTCGGCTGGCTG
>JANQKO010000175.1 GCA_028281075.1 Alphaproteobacteria bacterium
CCGCCGTCAACGTCGTCTTGCCATGATCAACGTGACCAATCGTCCCAACATTGCAATGCGGCTTCGTCCGCTCAAACTTCTCCTTCGCCATCGCGATCGGTCCTCAATTGCTCCGAGTTATGCTTACCAAATACCGCGCCGATACCGGGCGAACGCCCCTACCATCCCTGACGTCTGACACCGATCCCCGGACGGCTGGCGTCCAAGCCCCGGAAAGCTGGAGCGGGTGATGGGAATCGAACCCACGTAACCAGCTTGGAAGGCTGGGGCTCTACCATTGAGCTACACCCGCTTTCTCGACCATCCCCGAAACGGCGCCGGCCGGTCCGAACGACAGGGACCAAAACATCTGGTGGAGGGGGTTGGATTCGAACCAACGTAGGCATAGCCAACGGATTTACAGTCCGCCCCTTTTAACCGCTCAGGCACCCCTCCAGTTGCGCCGCGCCGGCACTGACGCAGCGGGGCCGGAATATGCCCCTTTATTCAGGCATGTCAATGGCGGATTCCTGAAAAAACGCAACCAGTTCCGGCAAATCGGGCGGCATCGATCGCACCGGTTCCATTGCGCGTCAAATGCCGCTCCGATATATGACCGCGCATGGCCGCGCGCAAGCATCGTCGGCCGCGCCCGTCACATCGCACCGAGGGCGACGGCGGCAGTTACTGGATCTATGGCCAGCATGCCGTCCGGGCGGCCCTGGCGAATCCGAACCGCGCCCGCCGCCGTCTGGTGGTCGCCGCCGATCACGCCGAGACCTTCGCCGCGGCGGCGCCGGCGGCCGAAATCAGCGACCGGGACGGTATCGAACGACTGCTGCCGCCCGGCGCGGTCCACCAGGGCGCCGCCCTGCAGGTCGCCCCCCTGCCGGCAGCGGACCTGCGGTCGGCCTGCCTGCCGGGCGACGGGGAAAGGTCCTGCGTCGTCGTGCTGGACCAGGTGACGGACCCGCGCAATGTCGGCGCGATCCTGCGCTCGGCGGCCGCCTTCGGCGCCCGGGCCATGATCCTGACCCGCCGCCATGCGCCGCCCGAAAGCGGCGCGCTGGCCAAAGCCGCCTCGGGCGGCCTGGAACGCGTGCCGGTCGTGCGGGTCGCCAATCTGGTCCGCGCGCTCGACGACCTGGCCGAACTGGGCTACTGGCGCTACGGCCTCGACGCCGGCGCCGATGACGACATCGCCGACATCGATTTCGACGGCAACATGGTGCTTCTGTTCGGCGCCGAGGCCGCCGGCCTGCGCCGGCTGACGGCACAGGCCTGCGACCGTCTGGTCCGGCTGCCGATGGCGTCGGGCGTCGACAGCCTCAATGTCTCGGCCGCCGCCGCGATCGGCCTCTATCTGGCGCGTTGCGCGCGCCCGGATGACGCATAGGAACGCCGTGGCAACCTGCCCCGACGGTAATGACGCCAGCACGCGTTCACGGCCACTTGACTTTAACGTGAGGAAGTCGGCGGCCGATAATTCGCCGTAGATCTCGACCAATTCGACAGTATATCGGCCCGCCATATTGTAAAACGACTGTGACGACTTATTAATAATTTGAAGCTTTGTTCAGTCACCAGTACCGGCCCTCGGGGAAATTATGATGATGCGTATCGCCGCCCTAGCTGCCGTCGTCGCGGTCGCGGCCGTCGGCGCGCCGCCCGCCGTCGCCATGGACGACGCCGATGCGCGGAGCTGTCTGACCTACGACATGATGGCGAACTATCTCGATCGCGCCTTCGATGAAGGGCGCGTCGCCGTCGGCGAACTGGAGAACGGCCATGCCGTCGAGATGTTCGCCTCGCGCAGCGGCACCTGGACGCTGGTGGAAATCATGCCGGACGGCAACGGCTGCATCCGGGCGTCGGGCACCCGCATGAAGGTCGAGCGGCTGAACCGCCGGCCCATCGCCGCGGCCGGCTGACGTGCCGCCGGCCTAGTCGCCGGCCACCGCCCGGTACGCCTTGGGGATATAGAACAGGAAATCGGTCCGGGCGTCGGCCGCGTGGCAGTCGTGGCAATAGCCGACCGCCGCCGCGTTGTCGCCTTCGCTGTCGCCCTCATAGCTGCCGTCCGGCATGATCATGACGTAGCGCCAATCTCCGGTCCCTGGGCGCCGCCCGGCGGGCAGCTTCTCCATGATGAACATGGCGGCGCCGAAGACCTCGCCGTCCGCCGTGACCGTGAAGCTGTTCTTGACCAGAACCGCGCCGGCCGGCATGCGGAAGCCCGATGTCATCCGGTCATATCCGGCCGATAGCCGGTTGCCGTAATTGTTCACATAGCGATTGCCGTGCGTCGCCGACAGATAGGGCGCGCTGTTGTAGCGGCGCCATTTCCGGAACGCGATCGCCGCCGGTTCGCGCGACATGGCGTAGAACCCGGCGAGGTCGTCGGCGATCCCGTCATAGACCTCGTTCGCCTCCGCCGGCGTCAGCGCGCCCGGCGTCTCGATCATGAGGTGCCCGGTGGTGCCGAGCCCACGTTCGGCGCCCGACGATTGGGCCCGGGCAGCGCCATCGATATGCAGCACCAACACGCCCAGCGCCAGCGCTTGCAGGACTGATTTCAGCCGATCCATGCACGTCATTCTGCACCGGCGGATCAGGCGCATGCAGCCGCAAACCACCGGGTTCACAGGGGTTTGAGATGTCGTGAGGTCGGCGACGGAGCCGGGAAACGGCCGTTCAGAAGGCCAGTTCGGCGCGGAGGCCGATACGGTAGTCCGTATCCGTGCCGGCGCCGTCGTCTTCCGTTTCGCGCTTCAGCCGGGCCTTGAGGCGCAGGTCGAGCGAGTCGAACCCGCCATGCCGGCCGCCCACCGATATGTGCACGCCCATGCCCGCCTCGCCCGTGGCGTCCGTCCACTCCCGGCTGGCGCCGGCCCGGCCATTCAGCCGCCAGCGCGCCCAGGAAAAGGCCCGTTCGCCGGCGAGTCCGAGCGCGTTCGTGACCTCCTCGCGGTCGGCGGCGCGGAATTCCGTCGTCGACCGGCCGGTCAGCCGCAGCGACAGGCCATCGCGCCAGCCGAACCGGACCCGCAGCCGGTCCCGCCGTTCCTCGACCATCCGCGTCAGCCGGTCCTGCCGGTCCCGCCGGTCGAACGACACCGTCGCCCGGCGCGGCATCCGCGCGCGCCCGTCGAGGTCGATGCGGGCCTCGCCCCGCCAGCCGTCCCAGCGATGGCCCGCGTCACCGTCATCGTCGACATTGTCGCGCTCGTCGCGACGCTCCAGCGTCAGTCCGAACCGCCGCCAGCGCAGCCCCAGGCCGATGGTCTCGCGCTCGCGATCCTGGGCCAGGTTGACGGCGCGCCCGGCGAAACCGGCTTCCGCCCGTTCGTATCCGGCAAAGCCGGTCAGCGCGAAACCGCCCTCCTCGAACAGCGTCAGCTTGATCCGGTGCCGCTGGGCGCCGGCCCAGTTGCCGGCGGCATCGCCATGCTCGGCCCAGGCCAGGTTGGTCGTGGCCTGCAGGCGGCCGTCCAGAAGGCTGACATCCGAGTGGGCATTGACGCCGCGGTCCGCCCGCTCGGCGTCCGGCGCGGTGACCTGCAGGAGGCTGCCACCGACCCGCCAGTCGACGCCGTTGCGGCGCAGCACGTCGACTTCGGCCCTGCCATGCTGCCAGTTGGTGGCGTGCGCCAGGTTGCCGTCTCGCACGCCGTCGCCGGAAAACAGGCTGGCCATGCCGACCCGGACCCGGTCCCGCGCCAGGCGCAGTCCCACGTCCATGCCGCAGCCCGATGCGCCGGTGCGCAGCAGACCGCCCGAATCACGCAGGCGAACGGTGCCGAACGCGATATCGATCGGCCCGCTTGCCGCATCTTCGGCAAAGTTCAGCACGTCGCCCGAGGCACGCGCGTCCCCCCGTTCGCGTGCCTCGTCGGCCAGACAGCCGTCACGTTCGGCCACCACCGGACGGGCGGCGATGGAGATGATGACGGTCGCGGCCAGGGTCAGTGCCAGTCTCGCGCTGGCTTGCCGCATACCCACCTGTCCAAAGGCTCTCGAACCTCGGTTATGGGGCGGGATCATAGCGGCTAGCGGTTAACGCCGCCTTAACCTCGGCAAAGGTTTGGTTAACGTCCGCTAACGATGGCCATCGGGCAGCAGCGGCACGGACGCCCGCCGGGGGCCGCCGAGCCGGACATAAAGCAGGCCGAGAACCAGCAGCGCCGCGGGGAAGGCGGCCGCCAGCGACATCGTCGAGAGGATCGACGGCGGCCCGTCGCCGGCCGTCGGCGCCTCGGCCCGGGCACCGGCCGGATTCGCCCGCTGGCCGTCGCCGACGGCCAGCGCGCCGGTCACCACCAGAACGCACCAGCAGATGCTGAATACCGCCCAGATCCGACGGAGGTCGCGATATCCCCTCACCCCAAGCCCCGTTCTGCGTTTTCCGACAAGCCGTTATCGCATGGCGGGATTGACGTTCGGTAACGCGGGACGGGCAATTTCCCTATTGGCGGCGGCGGTCAAACTGGGATATCACCGACGCGAGGCAAGTCCCTGTTGGCACGCTGTCTGGCCGGTGTAGCTCAGTTGGTAGAGCAACTGATTTGTAATCAGTAGGTCGCGGGTTCGACTCCTGCCGCCGGCACCAAACAACCGCTCAATCCCATCAACGTCAGCGCAATCATTCGTCAGCGACACGGTCAATCCGAGGTATTCCGCAAGCCGTACGGCGGTCTTTATTGCTAGCATCGATCCAGTCACATCGTGAGGGAGCGCATGTCGGGCGAGGTGACGACTTGGCTTGAGTATCTGGGCCTCGGCGAATACGCCGAGGCCTTTGCCCAAAACCATATCGACATGGCGCTGCTGCCGACCCTCACCGCGGCGGACCTGAAGGAAATCGGCGTCACGTCGCTCGGCCACCGCAAGAAGCTGCTGGCCGAGGCGGCGAAACTATCCGGCACGGCCGACGCGCCGGCGGCATCCGACCCCGGCTGGATCGAGCCCGAACGCCGGCATCTGACGGTGCTGTTCTGCGACCTGGTCGGATCGACGGCGCTGTCGGTCAGGCTCGATCCCGAAGACCTGTCGAAGCTGATGAACCGCTATCTCAGCGCCTGCGGCGCCATCGTCCGGCGCTCCGACGGGCATGTCGCCAAGTATGTGGGCGATGGCGTGCAGGCCTATTTCGGCTGGCCGCGGGCGCACGAGGACGATGCCGAGCGCGCCGTGCGCGCGGGACTGGCGATGGCCGCGGCGGTGGCCGAGCTGGCCGGCCCCGATGGCGCGCCGCTGGCCGCGCGCATCGGCATCGCCAGCGGCGTCGTCGTGGTCGGCGACACGGTCAGCACCCGCGACGCGCCGTCCGAGGACATCGTCGGCCAGACGCCCAATCTCGCCGCCCGGCTGCAGGCGCGCGCCGCGCCCGGACAGGTCCTCATCGCGCCGCGGACGCGGCTGCTGATCGGCGAGGCCTTCGACTGCGTCTATCTGGGCCACCACGTCCTGAAGGGCTTTTCCGAACCGGTGCAGGCCTGGAACGTGCTGGGCGAACACCGGCTGACCAGCCGCTTCGAAGCGCGCCACGCGCGCGGCCTGACCCCCTTCATCGCCCGGGAGGAGGAAATCGACCTGCTGCAGGCACGCTGGCGGCAGGCGCAGGCCGGCGATGGCCAGGTGGTGCTGCTGTCGGGCGAGGCCGGGATCGGCAAGTCCCGCATCACCCAGGCCCTGCGCGAGAAGATCGCCGACGAACCGCAGCAGCGGCTGCGCTATCAGTGCTCGCCCCACCACACCAACAGCGCGCTCTACCCGCTGGTCAACCAGCTCAGCCACGCGGCCCAGTTCGAGCCGCACGACCCGCCGGACCGCAAGCTCGACAAGCTCGAGGCGCTGCTGTCGGATGCCGGCGCCGCCGGTGACCAGGTGCTGCCGCTCATCGCCGCCCTGCTGTCGGTGCCGACCGGTGACCGCTATCCCGAACTGAAGCTCGACCCCAAACGCCAAAAGGAAATGACGTTCGCGGTCATCGCCCGGCACCTGACGACCCTGGCGACGCGGCAGCCGGTGCTGATCGTGTTCGAGGACGCACACTGGATCGACCCGACGACACAGGAATTGCTGGACCTGATCGTCGACCGGGCGCGGCACCTGCCGACGCTGGTCCTGATCACGTTCCGCCCGGAATACAAGCCCCATTGGCGGGACCTGGACCACGTCACCACCATGCCGCTCAACCGGCTGGCGCGCGGCGAATGCGCCCGGATGGTCGAGCGACTGGCCCGGCACCGCCGATTGCCGGACGAGGTCCTCGATCAGATCGTCGCCAAGACGGATGGCGTGCCGCTGTTTGTCGAGGAACTGACGAAGACGGTGATCGAGTCCGGCTGGGCCCCCGGTCCGGACGGCGGCCGGGACACGGCGCGGCCACTGCTGAAGCTGCAGGTCCCGACGACGCTTCAGGATTCGCTAATGGCGCGACTCGACCGGCTGGCGCCCGTCAAGCAGTTGGCCCAGCTTGCCGCCACGCTTGGCCGCACCTTCACGCGCGAGGTCCTGGCCGCCATCTCGGCCTATGACGAGCGCGAGCTCGACGACGCGCTGGCACCGGGACAGTGCCCGAATACACTGTC
>JANQKO010000548.1 GCA_028281075.1 Alphaproteobacteria bacterium
CCTGCCGCGACAGCGGCCACAGCCGGGTGCCGGACCCGCCGGAAAGAACAACCGGATGAATCTTGCTCGCGGCCATCGAAACGCCCCTTCAGGTTCTACGCGCGCCCCGCTCGTATATCACATGCGCCTTGCCGATCCAGTGACATCCAGGCAATCACGGCGCCGCCGATGGCGAGCAGCGTGCTCAACCCCATGACTGCCCGAAAACCGTTGATAAATGCTTCATTAATGGTGTTTCTGAGCGCGGCGGCCAGGTCCGGATCGAGACCGGCGGGCAGTGCCGCGGCGGCCAGCCTGATGCGCTCGGCATCGAGCGCCGCCAGCACTTCGGGCGGCGGCGCGATGGCGGCGAGGCCGGCGTCCAGCGCCTGGTTGAAGAAGGCCGCCAGCACGATGCCGAACAGCGCCACGGCGATCAGGCCGCCGACCCGGGCGACGGTGTTGTTGATGGCCGAGGCGATGCCGGCCCGGTCGCCGCCGGCGGCGTTCAGCGCCACGGTGGTCAGGGGCGCGACGCAGACGCCCATGCCGAGGCCCAGCACCAGCGCGGCCGGGAAATAGCCGGTCCAGTAGCTGTCGCCGATGCCGGGCAGGGCGAACAGCGCGAAGCCGAGCGCCGTGATCAGCGTGCCGGTGACCAGCGGCGGCCGTGGCCCGAACCGGTCGACCAGCCCGCCGGCCCAGCGCGACAGCAGCGAGATCATGGCCACGAACGGCAGCATGGCGGCGCCGGCGGCAAACGCGCTGTAGCCCTGGACCTGAATGAGGTTGAAGGGCAGGAAGAACAGCGAACCCTGCAGGCCCGCATAGAGCATGAAGGTGAGCGCGTTGACGCCGCTGAAGGTGGCCGAGCGGAACAGGTCGAGCGGCAGCATCGGCGCCCGTGACCGGGCCTCGACCCGAAGGAAGGCGGCGGCGGCGGCGAGGCCGAGCAGGAGCGCGCCCCAGACCAGCGGATGGCCGAAGCCGAGCCGCACCGAATCCAGCAGGCCGAAGGTGATCGCGGCCAGCGCCAGGGTGCCGAGCGCCGCGCCGGTCCAGTCCGGCGGCTGGCATTCGGCCCGGCTCTCCGGCACCCGCCAGTGGCTGATCGCCAGCGCCAGCAGCGCCAGCGGCGGATTGATGAAGAAGATCCAGCGCCAGGACAGCGCGTCGACCGCCCAGCCGCCGAGCACGGGGCCGAGCGAGACCGTGATCGCCGTCGCCGCCGACCAGGTGCCGATGGCCCGGCCGCGCCGTGCCTCCGGGAAGCAGGCCGAGATGATCGCGAGGCTGCCGGGGATCATCAGCGCGGCGCCGATGCCCTGCACGGCCCGCGCGATGTTCAACTGCAACGGCGTCATGGCGAGGCCGCAGAGCAGCGACGCCACGGCGAAGATGGCGATACCGAGGTTGAAGACGCGCCGGCGGCCGTGCCGGTCGCCAAGCGCGCCGCCGACCATGATCAGCGCGGCCATGAACAGGATGTAGCCCTCGACCACCCATTGCGACTGGGTGATGTCGGCGCCGAGATCGCGCTGCAACACCGGTAGCGCGACATTGACCACGGTGCTGTCGAGGAAGCCCATGCTGGAAGCGATGATCGTCGCCGCCAGCACCCAGCGTCCGTCCGCGGCGGTCGGCGTTGCGGGGTCGTCGACGCGGGCTGAAAGCTCTGCCCGGCCACGAAACCCGAATGCCATCAGGGTTTCTCCCGCAATCGATCCTGCGGGCCGGGGCTCGACCCACCCCACTCCTTGGGCGGTCGGGTGGGGGAGTGGGATGGGTCGAGCCTTACGCCCATTGGAAATGGGCGTGTGTCAATAAGACCTGGGCAGGCCGAGCACGTGCTGGGCCACGTAGGCCAGCACCAGGTTGGTCGAAATCGGCGCCGTCTTCATCAAGCGGCATTCGCGCCATTTGCGCTCGATGTCGTATTCGCGGGCGAAGGCGAAGCCGCCGAAGGTCTGCATGCAGGTCTCGGCCGCTTCCCAGGCGGCTTCCGAGGCCAGCATCTTGGCGATGTTCGCGTCCTCGCCGCAGTCCTTGCCGTCGTCGAACAGGGCCGCGGCGCGGCGCACCATCATGTCGGCGGCGCGCAACTGGGCATAGGCGCGGGCGATCGGGAACTGGATGCCCTGGTTCCTGCCGATCGGCGCGCCGAACACCTCGCGCTCGTTGGCGTAAGCGACCGCCCTGTCGATGAACCAGCGGCCGTCGCCGAGCGCTTCGGAGGCGACCAGCACCCGCTCGGCGTTCATGCCGTCGAGGATGTAGCGGAAGCCCCTGCCTTCCTCGCCGATCAGGTTCTCGGCCGGCACCCGCAGGTTGTCGAAGAACACCTCGTTGGTGTTGTGGTTGATCATGGTCGGGATCGGCCGGATCTCCAGGCCGTTGTCCTTGCCGGCGTTGAGGTCGACGATGAAGGTGGAGATGCCGTCGGTGCGGCGCTTGACCTGGTCGGCCGGCGTGGTGCGCGCGAGCAGCAGCATCAGGTCCGACTGCCGGGCCCGCGAGGTCCAGATCTTCTGGCCGTTGACGACGTAATGGTCGCCGTCGCGCACGGCCCGGGTCTTGAGCTGGGTGGTGTCGGTGCCGGTGGTCGGCTCGGAGACGCCGAAGGCCTGCAGCCGGATCTCGCCCGAGGCGATGCCGGGCAGGTATTTGCGCTTCTGTTCGTCGCTGCCGTGCCTGAGCAGCGTGCCCATGATGTACATCTGGGCGTGGCAGGCGCCGGCGTTGCAGCCGTTGGCGTGGATCTCTTCCAGGATCACCGAGCCGGCGCGGATCGGCAGACCCGAGCCGCCAAACTCCTCCGGGATCAATGCGCCGAGATAGCCGGACCGCGTCAGCGCCTGGACGAATTCCTCGGGATATTCGGATTTCTCGTCCTTCTCGCGCCAGTATTCGCCGGGAAAGTCCTCGCAGATCCGGCGCACGCTGTCGCGGATATCGGCATAGTCCTGATCGACCGGGACCACCGTGACGCTATCGGCGCCGTGCCCCGCATCCATTTCGGCAACCATCGGCTTTCCTCCCTCAGCGCCCGACGAAGCGGGGCTTGCGTTTCTCGTTGAAGGCGCGCACGCCTTCCATGCGGTCTTCGGTCGGCACCAGGCGGTTATAGGCCTCGATCTCGATGCCGAGCGCCGTCGTCAGGTCCGTGCCCATGCCGAGATTCATCGCCCGCTTGGCCTGGCGCACGGCCAGCGGCGCGTTGGCGCAGATCCGGCGCGCCACGTCCAGCACGCCGTCCATCAGGGCATCGGGCGCATGGACCTCGTTCACCATGCCCCAGTCATGGGCCTCCCGGGCGCTGAACGGCCGGCCGGACAGGATCAGCTCCTTGGCCCGGCGGATGCCGACGGCGCGCGGCAGGTTCTGGGTGCCGCCGCTGCCGGGGATGATGCCGAGCGTGATCTCGGTCAGCGCGAAGCGCGCGGTCTCGGACGCGTGAATGAAGTCGCAGCCCAGCGCGAACTCGCAGCCGCCGCCGAAGGCGGCGCCGTTCACCGCGGCGATGATCGGCACTGGGCAGTCCAGCATGGTGTAGAAGGCCTGCTCGAACAGCACGTGCTGCCGGCGCCAGGCCGCGTCCGTCATGCCGTCGCGTTCCTTCAGGTCGCCGCCGGCGCAGAACGCGCGGTCGCCGCTGCCGGTCAGGACGATGCAGCGCACG
>JANQKO010000203.1 GCA_028281075.1 Alphaproteobacteria bacterium
GGCCGCCAGGCGTCGCTTGAAAACACTGATGGACGACAGTGGCCTGACGGTGCCGCTGGATCGGCCGGTCGGCACCCTGTCGGTCGGCGAGCAGCAGCGCACGGAGATCCTGAAAGCGCTTTATCGCGGGGTGCGCATCCTGGTGCTGGACGAGCCGACCGCCGTGTTGACGCCGCAAGAGGTGAACCAGCTTTTCGATACGCTGCGCCGGCTGACGCAGCAGGGCCTGTCGATCATCTTCATCTCGCACAAGCTGGACGAGGTCACCGCCATCAGCGACCGCGTGGCGATCCTGCGCGCCGGCAAGCTGGTGGGTGAGCGCGAGACGAACGCGGTCGATCGGGGCGAGCTGGCGGAGTTGATGGTCGGGCGGCCGGTCGAGCTGCACGGCCGCGACCCGCAGCCGCGCGGTGTTGAGGTTGCCCGGCTCGCCAAGGTCTCGGTGCCCGGCCCGCGCGGCGGCATGGACCTGAAGTCGGCCGACCTGGCCTTGTTCGAGCGCGAGATCGTCGGCATCGCCGGCGTCAGCGGCAACGGCCAAGGCGCCCTGGCGGCGCTGCTGTCGGGTCTGGCGCAGCCCAGCGGCGGCAGTTTCAGCCTGTTCGGCAACACTGTCACCCGTTTCGATGCCGGTGCCTTCGTTGCCGGCGGCGTTGGCCGCATCCCGGAAGATCGGCATCGCGACGGCACGGTCGGCGACATGACCGTGTGGGAAAACGCCATCCTGGAGACCTATCGCGACGGCGCCAACCAGCGTGCCGGCTGGATGCGCATCGGCGCCACGCGCGATCACGCCAAAGGGCTGATCGACGCCTTCGATGTCCGCTGCCCAGGCCCCGATGCGCCGATCCGCCTTCTGTCCGGCGGCAACATGCAGAAGCTGATCATCGGCCGGGTGTTGGAGAACAGGCCGCGCCTGATCGTCGCCAACCAGCCGACCCGGGGCCTCGACATCGGCGCCGTCGCCTTCGTGCAAGACCGGCTGTTGGAAGCCAAACGTGCGGGCGCCGCGATCCTGCTGATCAGCGAGGACCTGGACGAGCTGTTCCAGATCGCCGACCGGCTGGCGGTGATCCATGCCGGGCATCTGTCCGAGGCGTGGCCGGCCGAGGATCTGACCAAGCGCCAGGTCGGCCTGATGATGGCCGGGGAAGGGCAGGGCGCCCATGCGGCTTGAACCGCGCGAAAGCCCCGGCCTGGGTCTGCGCTTCGCCGCGCCGGCCTCGGCCATCGTGGTGGCCCTCTTGCTCGCCGCGATCCCGCTGGCCTTTGCCGGCGCCCCGCTGGCGACGGCGTACGCCGCCATGTTCGACGGTGCGCTCGGCAGCGTGTTCGCGCTCACCGAAACCCTGACACGCGCCACGCCGCTGATCCTCACCGGCCTTGCCGTTACCGCCGCCTTCCGCGCCAAGCTGTGGAACATCGGCGCCGAGGGCCAGCTTTATGCCGGCGCGCTCGCCGCCGTCGTCATCGCCTCGCACGCCTGGTCCTCGTCACCCTTCGTGATGATCCCGTCCATGATGGTCGCCGGCGCTGCGGCCGGCGCGGTCCTGCTGCTGATCCCGACCCTGCTGAAGACCAGGCTGGGCGTCGACGAGGTGGTCACCACATTGCTGCTCAACTTCGTCATGCTGCTGTTCGTCAGCATGATGGTCGAGGGTCCGCTGCAAGATCCGATGAGCATGGGCTGGCCCCAGTCGGAACCGATCGTGGACGAGGCGGTTCTGCCCGAACTGGTGCCGCGCACGCGCCTGCATGCCGGCCTGATCATCGCCCTGGTCGCGGCGGTGCTACTCAGCCTGTTGATCAACCGCACCCGCTGGGGGCTGGAGATGCGCGCCGTTGGCGCCAACGCAGACGCCGCCCGCTTCGCCGGCATGAAGATCGGCCGGGTGATGGTCTTCACCGCCATCATCTCCGGCGGCCTGGCCGGCCTCGCGGGTGTCAGCGAGGTCGCCGGCGTGCGCGGCTATGTGACCTTGGATCTGTCGCCCGGCTATGGCTATGCCGGCATCGTCGTCGCCATGCTGGCGCAGCTCAGCGCGCTCGGCGTCGTCGTCTTCGCCATCTTCATCGCGGCCGTCTTTGTCGGTGCGGATTCCATGGGGCGCGCCATGGGCGTCTCGTCCTATCTGGCCGACCTGATCGTCGCCTTGTCTCTGCTGACCATGTTGGTCGCCGGCCTGGTCGCCCGCTACCGGATCAGGTGGGCCTAGAGCCCTTTTGAGGAATGCTTGTGGCCTGCACCGTCTTATCAAGACCTTGGACTAGAAGGATGTTGCGCCGCGATGCCGGGGGCATCGCAAGCGCCAGCCGACGCCGACCCAAGGTCTTGATAAGACGGCCCTTTGGGTCGCTGTCAGGGCCACGATTGCCGCGTCGCGCTGACTTGACGATGCGTCCAGCATCGCCTGCGCCACCGCTCCTAGCACTCGCGGACCTGGCAGCGATGCAGGCCGCAAGCATTCCTCAAAAGGGCTCTTAATGGGCGACGTTGTAGACATCCTCTTGGCCGTCTCGTTCTGGGTCGCCGCCGTGCGTATTGCCACGCCGCTGATCTTCGGCACCTTGGGCGAGCTGATCTGTGAGCGGGCCGGGGTGCTTAATCTCGGCATCGAGGGCATCTTCACCGTCGGCGCCATGTCCGGCTGGATGGCGGTTTATCAGGGCATGGGCCTGTGGGGCGGCGTTCTGGTCGCGGTCGGCGTCGGCATGGGCTTCGGCCTCATTCATGCCGGCTTCACCGTTGGCCTTGGTGTCTCCCAGCACGTCACCGGCATCGGCATCACCCTCCTGGCCTCCTCGGCCGCCTATTTCACCTACCGCACCGTCCTGCCGGACGTGACCAGCCCGCCCCGGATCGAGCCGTTCGAGCCGATTGCGATCCCGCTTCTGTCCGACATTCCCTTGATTGGCCCGGCCCTGTTCCACCAGACGGCGCTGACCTATCTCGCCTTCGTTTCGGTGATCGTCACCGCCTGGGTGCTCTACCGCACGCCCTTGGGCCTGGCGGTGCGCGCCGTTGGTGAGAATCCGGCGGCGGCCGAGGCCCAGGGCATCAGCGTCGTCGCGGTCCGCACCGGCGCGGTCGCCGTCGGCAGCGGCTTTATGGCACTGGGCGGTGCGTTCCTGACGATGTCTGCCTTCAACGCCTTCTTCTTCGAGATGGTCGGCGGCCGCGGCTGGATCTGCATCGCGCTGGTTGTCTTTGCCTCTTGGCAGCCGGCCAAGGCCTTGCTCGGTGCCTTCCTGTTCGGCGCCTTCGACGCCTTTCAGGTCCGGCTACAGCAATCGATTGGCGCGGCCATACCCTACCAGGTCTTCTTGATGCTGCCTTACCTCCTGAGCATTCTGGCGCTCATTCTGGTCTCGCGCCGCGCCGCCTATCCGCGCGCGCTGATGGTGCCCTACCGCAAGGGGGAACGGTGATGGCCTTCGATCTGATCATCCGCAATGCCACGCTGCCTGACGGCACAACGGGCCGGGATATCGGCATCGCCGATGGGCTGATCGCCGCCATCGAACCGGCGCTCGAGGACGGGGCGGCCCAAGAGATCGACGCCAACGGCCTGCTGGCCAGCCCGCCCTTCATCGACGCCCATTTCCATATGGACGCGACGCTCAGCCTGGGCCTGCCGCGCCTCAACCGTTCCGGCACCTTGCTGGAAGGCATCGCGCTGTGGGGCGAGTTGAAGCCGCACCTGACCCAAGAGGCGGTGATCGAACGCGCGCTCGCCTATTGCGACATGGCCGTGGCCCAGGGCATGGGCGCGGTGCGCACGCATGTCGATGTCTGCGATGACCGGCTGCTGGCCGTCGAGGCCTTGCTGGAGGTCAAGCGCCGTGTCGCGCCGTACCTCACGCTCCAACTCGTCGCCTTCCCGCAGGACGGCCTCTATCGCAGTCCTAATGCGGAGGCCAATCTGATCCGCGCGTTGGACATGGGCGTCGACGTGGTCGGCGGCATCCCCCATTTCGAGCGCACCATGGCGGACGGCGCCCGGTCCGTCACGCGTCTCTGCGAGATCGCGGCGGAGCGCGGCCTGCTGGTCGACATGCATTGCGACGAGACCGACGATCCGATGTCGCGCCATATCGAGACCTTGACCGCCGAATGCCAGCGGCTGGGCATGGCCGGCCGGGTCACCGGCTCGCACCTCACCTCCATGCATTCCATGGACAATTACTACGTCAGCAAGCTGATCCCGCTGATGGCGGAGGCCGGCATCGCCGCCATCGCCAACCCGCTGATCAACATCACCATCCAGGGCCGCCACGACACCTATCCCAA
>JANQKO010000306.1 GCA_028281075.1 Alphaproteobacteria bacterium
GCGACCTGGCTGAAGCGCGCCATCGCCGACATGCGGGCCAACGCCGCCGAACGCAGGTTCGCGCTGGGCGGCCTGCCGTTCGTGTTTTCCTGCTCGGTGCTGATCTCGTCGATCGCCGAGCTGGGCAATTTCGACGAGGTCGAGACCTACGAGACGCTGGGTCTGACCACGGCCGAGGAAGCGGAGGATCATTACAGCCTCTATGTGCTGACCCGCGGCCTCGGACACGCCTATGCCCGCCAGGGCCGGTTCGACCTGGCGGCGAAGCACCTGGAGCGGGCGGCCGAGATCGGCGATCTCTACGAGCTCTACACGCTGGCGCCGGTGATCCTGTCGGCGCTGGGCTATGTCTATGTGGTCGACGGCCGGCGGGACGAGGGCTTCGCCCTGCTGAACCGGTCGATCGACCCGGCGGTCTGGCAGCGGTCGGTGCACTATGCCCGCCCCTATTTCTGGTTCGCGGAAGCCGGACTGATCGCCGGCCGGCGGGACGACGCCGCCGAGATGCTACGGCGCGGCCTGGCGCTGGCCGAGGCGCAACGGGAACGCGAGGGCCAGATCTGGGGTGAGCGCCTGCGCGGTGATCTCGTCGCCGACACCGACCCGGCGCTGGCCGAGCGGCACTATCGCGCCGCGATCGACGGCGCCGAGGCGCAGGGCCTGCGGCCGCATCTGGCCCATGGTCAGCGCGCGCTGGGGATGCTGTACCTGGCGACCGGTCGCGATGCGACGGCCGCGGCGCCGCTGCGGACCGCCGAACGGCTCTACCGGGCCATGAATATGCGCTATTGGCTGCCCGGTATCGCGGCCGCGCTGGACAAGGGCGGCGGTCAGGGGGCCTTTTGACAGCCCACGCCGGGTCCTCCTAAAGTCCGGCCGGTGCGGTGGGGCCGGTCCCTTCCGCCGCTGGAGAACATACATGCGCGACGTCAATAACATCGGCTTCATCGGCCTGGGGGTCATGGGCGAGCCGATCTGCCGCAACCTGGCGACAAAGAGCGGCCTGCCCGTGGTGGCCTTCGATCCCGATCCGGCGCCGCTGGAGCGGCTGGCGGCGGCCGGCGTCAAGGCGAAAGACTGCCCGGGCGAGGTCGCGCGGGCCGCCGACCTGATCTTCCTGTCGCTGCCCGACGGCGATGCGGTGCGCGGCGTCTGCCTGGACGACGAAGACGGCCTGTTGGACGCGCTGGCGCCCGGACAGGCCGTCGTCGATACCGGCACGACGCCGGTGGAGCTCAGCCGCGAGGTCGCGCTGCGCTATACCAAGATCAGCGTCGCCTTCGTTGACGCGCCCGTCGCCCGCACGCGCGCCGCCGCCGAGGCCGGCACCTTGAGCGTCATGGTCGGCGCCGACGCCGGCCTGTTCGAGGGACTGTCACCGTTTCTCGGCTGCTTCGCCAGCGACGTCACGCATTGCGGCGAGACCGGCGCCGGCCAGGTGGTCAAGCAGATGAACAACATGGTGCTGTTCCAGACCGTGGTGGCGCTGGCCGAGGCGCTGGCCGTCGGCCGCCGCGCCGGCGTCGACGGCCGGGTGCTGTTCGACACCCTGTCGAAAGGCTCGGCCGACAGCTTCGCGTTGCGCAACCACGGCATGAAGGCGATGCTGCCGGGCGCGTTTCCGGACCGCGCCTTTCCGGCCCGCTACGCGCTGAAAGACCTGAGCTACGCGCTCGGTCTCGCCGACGATCACGGCCTGACGCTGCGCGGCGGCGAGGTGGCGCGGCAGTTGCTGGAAGAGACCATCGCCAACGGCGACGGCGACCGCTACTTCCCGGCCCTGGCGAGAGTGATCGACCCCCGCGGCGATTAGCGGCCCGAGAACGCGGCGAGCCTGGCCCGGAAGCCGGGGCGGTCGAGCACATCCCCGTTGACGACGTTTCCCGGCACGCGGCCGGCGGCGACGTCGAGCACGGCCTCGGCGTTCAGGCGGCCGAACTCGGCGAACATCTGGTCGGTCCAGCCGAGCGAATGCGGCGCCAGCACCACGTTGTCGAGCGTGAGCAGCGGATCGTCGGCCAGGGGTGGCTCGGGATCGAAGACATCGAGGCCGGCGCCGGCGATGCGGCCGCCGGCGAGCGCGTCGTAGAGCGCGTCCCGGTCGACCACCGGTCCCCGGCTGGTGTTGATCAGATAGGCCGTCGGCTTCATGGCCGCGATGCCGGCGGCCGAACCGATGCCGCGGGTTTCATCGGTCAGCGGGCAGTTGAAGGTCAGAAAATCGGACCGCGCGAAGACGTCGTCGAGGCCGACCAGATCGACACCCAGCTCGGCCGCGACGGCCGGTTCGGCGTACGGATCGTGGGCGATGTGGCGCATCTCGAATGGCCGCGCCATGCGGAACATCTCGGCACCGATATTGCCGATGCCGACGGAGCCCAGCGTACGGCCGATCAGCCCGGTGCCGTGATAGCCCATGCGTTCGTCCCAGCCCGGCACGCCCTTGCGGGCGATCCGGTCCTTGGCCATCAGGTTGCCGGCGAGCGCCAGCAGCAGCGTGACGATGGCGACGGCCATGGGCCGGCGCACGCCGTCGGGGCAGATCGTCAGCACGACGTCGTGCGCGGTGCAGGCCGGCACGTCGACGGTATCGTAGCCGACGCCGACCCGGGCGACGTGTGCCAGACGGCAGCCATCCGTCAGGCTGGACGCCCGGAGCTGCTCGCCGAGCAGGATCACCGCGTCGAGACCGGCAATGGTCTCGGGCCGCAATGGCGATTCCGCCGGCAAGGTCGTGACCTCGACCCCGGCGGCGTCATGCAGGGCCGAGATGTCGTAAGTCGGAAATGTCGGAACGCCGTCGCGTTCGAAATCGGCGCTGATGCCAACGCGGAATGCCGTCATGCCATCCTCCCCCGGATCGTTTTGTCACGGCACGCCTGGCCGCGCCGTCGCCACGTCGATATTAACCCGCCTTTCTCCCCACCATCACGGTCCGCGACGCCGCGGGCGGGCGCCTGCGCGCGACCCTTCGGGCGGCGCCGTGCTGCCGACAGGGGGCGTCGCGCTGCTTGCCCGATGTCCCACATCGCGCCGCGCAGACCATGATGGTGGGGAGAAAGGCGGGCTAGTCCGGCGTCGTCGCCGGCAGGCCGAGCAGGGCGCGGCGGCGAAGCCACTGGCTGGGACGGTAGCGTTCCTCGCCGGTGATGCGCTGCAGGTGGCCCAGGATGGCAAGCACCGTGTCGGCGCCCATCTCATCGGTCAGCGCCAGCGGCCCCAGCGGATAGTTCAAGCCCAGCGTCATGGCGGTGTCGATGTCGGCCGGCGCGGCGACGCCGATCTGGGCGATCTCGCAGCCCAGATTGGCCACCATGGCCCGCATGCGCTGGGCGATGAAGCCGGGTGAATCATGAATCGCGGTAACGGCGGCGCCGGTGCCGGCCAGCAGGGCCGCGACCCGGTCGCGCTGGGCCGGATCGGCGCCGGGTGCGCTCATGATGGTCAGGCGGCGGCCGATATCGCCGGTCAGGTCGACTGCCACCAGGCGGCGGGCATCGGCGCCCGTGCGCACGGCGACGGCGGTGGCGTCCTCGCCCAGCGGCGCGGCCAGGACCGGGCAGGCGCCGTCGTCCTCGATCACCGCCGCGCCGGCCTCGCGCAGCAGCTTTTCCAGCCCCTCGTGGGCCTCGGCCAGCGCCACCCGGCGCGCCGGCTCGGCCGAGATGTCGGCATCGGCGCTGTCGGCGATCTTGCCGCCTTTGCCGTCATAGCGGTAATGGCCCTGGCCCGTTTTCCGGCCCAGCCGGCCCGCTTCCCGCAGGCTTTCGTGCAGCGGATAGGTGGCCATGCGGCGGTCCTGGAAGTAGCCGTTGTAGATCGCCATGCTGGCCGGGAAGTTGACGTCGATCCCGGTCAGGTCCATCAGCTCGAACGGTCCCATGCGGAATCCGCAAGCGTCCCGCATCACCGCGTCGACCTGGGCCGGCGTGGCGATGCCTTCGTGCGCCAGGCGCAGGCCCTCGGTGGTGAAGGCGCGGCCGCCGAGATTGACCAGGAAGCCCGGGCCGTCGCGCACCACGACCGGCACCCGGCCCATGCGGCGGCCGAGCGCGTCGAGGGCGGCGACCACGTCGTCGTCGGTGGCCGGCGCGCGCACCACCTCGACCAGCTTCATCAGCGGCACCGGATTGAAGAAATGCAGGCCGGCCACCCGCTGCTTGCGTTCGCAGCCGGCGGCGATCGCGGCGATGCGCAGCGAGGAGGTGTTCGAGGCCAGGATCGCATCGTCGCCGACGGCGCGTTCGAGATCGGCGAATACGGCCCGCTTGACGTCGAGGTTCTCGACGATGGCCTCGATCACCACCTCGGCATCGGCCATGGCGTCCAGGCCGTCGACCACCTGCAGCCGGTCCTTGGCCGCCGCCGCCTCATCGGCGCCCATGCGGCCCTTGTCGACGGCGCGGTCCAGCATGCCGAAGATGAAGCTGCGCGCGGCCGCGGCCGCGCCGTCGGCGGCATCGTATAACAATGCGGTCATGCCGCCGGTAATGGTGACCTGTGCGATGCCGCGTCCCATCGCGCCGGCGCCAATCACGCCGACCATGACGTTTCCGGACCGGAAATCCCGTGCCATCGGGCAACCCCTTTTTCTGTGCTTGGACGATTGAGGCCATGTAGACCACATGGCGCGCGCGGCGGGAAGCCCCGGGCCGCGCGGCCTTGAACGAAACCGGTACGCGACCTAAATCTAGGTCTCGCAGCGCCGTTCCGGGCTGCGTTCGGACGCCTGAGCAAGGGTCCGGCCGGTCATCGGTACACCATGCTTGCTCGTATTCGAGGAGTTGGGCCACATGACGCGCGTCTCGGTTTTCAGCAGCCCGCTGGTCCTGGGCTTCGACCATTTCGAGCAGGTGCTCGACCGGGTCACGAAGTCGGCGAGCGATGGCTATCCTCCCTACAATATCGAGCAGGTCGGCGACGACGGATTGCGCATCACGCTGGCCGTCGCCGGGTTTTCCAGCGACGATCTGCAGATCGTTCTGGAAGACAACCAGTTGATCGTGCGCGGCCGGCAGGCCGACGATCCCGAACGGGTCTACCTGCACCGCGGTATCGCCGCCCGCCAGTTCCAGCGCGCGTTCGTCCTGGCCGAGGGCATCGAGGTCGCCGGCGCCGATCTGGACAACGGGCTGCTGAGCATCGATCTGGTGCGGCCGCGGCCCGAGGTCGTGACCCGGACGATCGAGATCAAATCGCCGGCGTCGCGGAAAGACGGCCGCGCGGCCCCGACGATCGACGTCGACGACCGCGGCGACGGCTAGTCCGGCCGGCCGCGCCGAGATGACAGTGTAGAGGAGTGGTGATGATTTTTTCGGTCGAGCAGTTACGGCAGCTCAGCCCCAGGTCGCTGGCGGCGCTGGGCGCGGACGACATTGCCTTCGTCAAGCGGATCGACGTCGACGGCCGGCCGATCCACGCGGTGCATGCGGCCGACGGCACCCGGATCGCCGCCTTCGACAGCCGCGAGCTCGCCTTCGCCGCGGTGCGCCAGAACGATCTGGAACCCGTCAGCGTTCACTGATCCGACAAGTCGGGCTAAGCCGCGTTCGACGATACGGACGCGTCGCTCAGCAGGGCGTAGAGCGCGTCCGGCTCGGACGTGCCGCGCAGCTTGGCGCAGAAGTTCTGGTCACGCAGCAGCCGCGAAATGCGGGCCAGCGCCTTCAGGTGATCGGCGCCGGCGGATTCCGGCGCCAGCAGCAGGAAAATCAGATCGACCGGCTCGTCGTCGATGGAGTCGAAATCGATCGGCGTTTCCAGCCGGGCGAACACGGCATGCAGCCGACCGAGCTCGTTCAGCTTGCCGTGCGGAATGGCGATGCCCTGCCCCACGCCCGTCGTGCCGAGACGTTCGCGCTCGAGCAGCACATCGAAAATCCTGCGTTCGTGCAAATCGGTCAGTTGCGCGGCCTTCTGCGCCAGTTCCTGCAGGGCCTGTTTCTTGCTCGTGACCTTCAGGTTCGCGACGACGCCGTCCTGTGGCAACAGTTCGGCGATCTCCATATGGCAATCCTTCAGTTATTTTCTGAATCGGACGGATCGACCCAGCCGATATGGCCGTCGTTCCGCCGATATACAATATTCAGACGTCCATTGCCGCTGTTGCGAAACATCATCACGGGCAGATCGGCGAGGTCCATGCGCATCACCGCTTCACCCACCGTCAGCAGGTGAATGCGCGTGGTCGCTTCCGCGACGATGACCGGCTGGAACGTCTCGGGCTCGTCTCCTTCCACCGCGTCGTCTTCCGGCGCCAGAACGTAGGTCTGGGCCGCCTGCGCATCATCCGCCCGCCTGGTCTGCCGGCTGTGATGGTTGCGCAACCGCCGCTTGTAGCGGCGCAACTGCTTTTCCAGGCGGTCGGCCGCCATGTCGAAACAGGTCGTGATGTCGTCCGTCTCGGCATGGCTCTGGACCTGGATACCGTGGCCGATATGCACCGCGCAGTCCGCGCGATGGTGCCGGGCCTCGCGCGAAAACACCACGCTCGCGTCGATACCGTCGCCAAAATACTTCTCGACCCCGGCACGCAGCCGACGCTCGACATGCTGACGCAACGATTCGGACAGTTCCGTCTGTTTGCCAGAAACCTGGATCTTCATCGTCTCGTCGTACCGGACAAACCTCGTCCGCACGGTCGGAAATCGGGGCCATGGCCCCTTCCGGGGAAGGCGCGAAAATATGGCCGGGCCCTGGCCCTGTCAACCATGGCGCTCGGCTGCCGTTCGAGAATGGCCGACAGGCCCGTTTCCGAACATTCGCTCAGGCCGACAGGCGTTTCATCCGCCGGCGCTGCACGGACGACTGGATGCCCATGGCCTCGCGGTACTTGGCGACCGTGCGCCGGGCGATATCGACGCCCGTCGCGTTCAGCAGCTCGACCAGCTTGTCGTCCGACAGCACGTTGTCGACCGGCTCCCGGTCGATCAGCTCGCGGATCCTGTGACGGACCGCCTCGGCCGAATGGGCGTCGCCGCCGGCCGTGGACTGGATCGCGGCGGTAAAGAAGTATTTCAGCTCGAAGATGCCGCGCGGCGTCGACATGTACTTGTTGGCGGTGACACGGCTGACCGTGCTTTCGTGCATGTCGATGGCCTCGGCGATGGTGCGCAGGTTCAGCGGCCGCAGGTGCTGGACGCCATGGGCGAAGAAGGCGTCCTGCTGGCGCACGATCTCGGTCGACACCTTGAGGATGGTCCGGGCCCGCTGGTCCAGCGACTTGACCAGCCAGTTGGCGTTGTTGACGCAGTCGGTCAGATAGCTGCGCTCGTCCTTCGATTTCGTCACGTCCAGGACTTCGGCGTAGTAGCGGGCGTTGACCAGCACCCGCGGCAGCGTCTCGCTGTTCAGCTCGACCATCCAGCCGCCGTCCGGGTTTTCGCGCACGAACACGTCGGGCACCACCGGCTGCGCCACGTCGTAGTCGTAGACCAGGCCGGGCTTGGGGTTTAGCGCCTTGATCTCCTGCACCATCTCGGCCATGTCCTCGTCGTCGACATGGCAGATCCGCATCAGGGCGGGGATGTCGTGCTCGGCCAGCAGGTACAGGTTGTCGATCAGCGTCTGCATGGCCGGATCGAGGCGGTCGCGCTCGCGGAGCTGCAGGGCCAGGCATTCGCCCAGGTCGCGCGCGAACACACCCGCCGGATCGAAGTGCTGCAGGGCCGCCAGAACGGCATCGACGCGCGTCTCGCCGCAGCCGAGGCGGCCGGCGATGGTCGCGACATCCTCGATCAGGTAGCCGGCCTCGTCGATGCATTCCAGCATGTGGGCGCCGACGATGCGGTCGGCCGGGTCGTCCAGCGCCACGTTCAACTGGCCGGCCAGATGCTCCTTCAGGCTGATATCGCGGCTCAGGCTCTGTTCCAGGCCGAAGCCGCCGTCGCCGTCGCGGCCGCCGGGCCCGGCGCCCAGTCCCGCGCCCAGGCCGGACACCGGCGGCTCGGCCGGCGGCGGCATGTCGGGCGTCGAATCGTTATTGTAGACATTCTCGTAGTCGGTATCGAGCGGGCCGTCGGCGCCCGCGACATCGCCGCCGTCCGGCGGCGTGACGCCGTCCAGCTCGACCGCGGCGACGTCGCCGGCGGTGCCGTCGTCATTGATGCCGTCGGCGGCCCCGTTGGCCGTCTCGCCGTCGCCCGGCGTCTCGTCGGCCTGGGCGCGCGGCTCGCCGTCGCCCTCGTCCTGACGCTCCAGCAGGGGATTGCGTTCCAGTTCCTGTTCGACGAAGGCGGTCAGCTCCAGGTTGGAGAGCTGCAGCAGCTTGATCGCCTGCTGCAGCTGCGGCGTCATGACCAGCGTCTGTGACTGCCGGATCTCCAGTTTGGGGGAAATCGCCATCGTCGCCGGCCTACAGCCTGAAGCCGTCTCCGAGATAGACGCGCCGCACGTCCTCGTGCGCGACGATCTCCGACGGCGCGCCCTGCATCAGCACCCGACCCTCGTGGATGATGTAGGCGCGGTCGATGATGTCGAGGGTCTCGCGCACATTATGGTCGGTGATCAGTACGCCGACGCCGCGGTCCTTGAGGTGCGAGACCAGGTCGCGGATTTCGCCGACGGCGATCGGGTCGATGCCGGCCAGCGGCTCGTCGAGCAGGATGAAAGCCGGCCGTGAGGCCAGCGCCCGGGCGATCTCGACGCGCCGGCGCTCGCCGCCCGACAGCGCCAGCGCCGGCGTGCGCCGGATATGCGTGATCGAGAACTCGGCCAGCAGGTCGTCGAGCAGGGTCTCGCGCTTCTCCCGGATCGGCTCGACCACTTCCAGCACGGCGCGGATGTTGTTCTCCACCGACAGGCCGCGGAAGATCGAGGCCTCCTGCGGCAGGTGATCGAACCGGTGCGCGAGAAGCGCGGGGTGGCGCTGGAGAACCTGCTGGCCGAGTTTT
>JANQKO010000416.1 GCA_028281075.1 Alphaproteobacteria bacterium
GCCCTGCGGCCATTGCGTGTCGCGCGGGTACTTCCATGGCTCGTCGGTGACGACGACGATCTTCTTCACGCCCTCGTGGTGTACCTGTTGGCTGATCTGCCAGGGCGACAGTGGGCCGTCATGGGTCTGGCCGCCGGTCATGGCGACGGCGTCGTTGAACAGGATCTTGTAGGTGATGTTGACGTCGGCCGCGATCGAGGCCCGGATCGCCAGCAGGCCGGAGTGGTAATAGGTGCCGTCGCCCAGGTTGGCGAAGATATGCGGCTCGTCGGTGAAGTCGGCCTGGCCGATCCAGGGCACGCCTTCGCCGCCCATCTGCGTGAAGGTCTCGGTCGACCGGTCCATCCACACGGCCATGAAGTGACAGCCGATGCCGGCCATGGCGCGGCTGCCGTCCGGCACCTTGGTCGAGGTGTTGTGCGGACAGCCCGAGCAGAAGTAGGGCGTGCGCTCGACCGGGGCCGGCGCGGCGCCTTGCGCGCCTTCCTTGCGCGCCAGCACGGCCATGCGCTCCTCGATCTGCGGCGAGGTGACATAGTCCTTGAGCCGGTCGACGATGATGCCGGCGATCTGCGACGGCGACAGTTCGCCGTGGCTCGGGAACAGCCAGTCGCCGTTCTCGTCGAACTTGCCGACGACGCGCGGCCGCACGTCGGCCCGCCAGTTGTAGAGCTGCTCGCGGAACTGGTTCTCGATGACGGCGCGCTTCTCCTCGATCACCAGCACCTCGTCCAGGCCCTCGGCGAAGGCGCGCACGCCCTCGCGCTCCAGCGGCCAGGGCATGCCGACCTTGTACAGCCGGATGCCGATGTCGGCGCACATCTTCTCGTCGATGCCGAGATCGTCGAGCGCCTGGCGCACATCGAGATAGGACTTGCCGGTGGTGACGATGCCGATGCGCGGGTTTGGCGAGTCGATGACCACGCGGTCGATCCGGTTGGCCCGCGCGAAGGCGAGCGCGGCATAGGCCTTGTGCAGTTGCAGCCGCTCTTCCTGCTGCCAGCGGTCGTCCGGCCAGCGCGCGTTCAGGCCGCCGTCCGGCATTTCGAAGTCGTCGGGATAGGCGATCTCGAGGCGGTGCGGATCGACGTGGATCGAGGCCGAGCTCTCGACCAGCTCGGTCACGCACTTGAAGCCGACCAGCACGCCGGCATAGCGCGACATGGCCCAGCCGAGGAGGCCGTAGTCGATATATTCCTGCACGCTCGCCGGATACAGCATCGGCACCATCCAGGAGGCGAGGTTGTGCTCGCTCTGATGCGGCAACGTCGACGACACGGCGCCATGGTCGTCGCCGCACCTGACCAGCACGCCGCCATGCGGGCTGGTGCCGGCGGCGTTGGCGTGGCGCAGCACGTCGCCGCAGCGGTCGACACCCGGGCCCTTGCCGTACCAGATGCCGAAGACGCCGTCGTATTTCGGCTTCGGCCCCAGGTTGACCTGCTGCGTGCCCCAGACGGCCGTCGCCGCCAGGTCCTCGTTGATGCCCGGCTGGAACTTGATGTGGTTGCGTTCGAGGTAGGTCCTGGCCTGCCAGAGCTGCTGGTCGTAGGCCGCCAGCGGCGAGCCGCGATAGCCGGAGATGAACCCGGCCGTGTTCAGGCCATTGGCCATGTCGCGCTGGCGCTGCATCAGCGGCAACCGGATCAGCGCCTGAACGCCGGTGATATAGACCCGGCCGGAATCGAGGCTGTACTTGTCGTCGAGGCTGACCGCGGCGAGCGTCATGGGCATTACCTCAGGTTTGTGCGGCCTGAATGGTAAAAAGGTAATCCTTACTGACCTATTTTACAAATCAGATTTCCTGGCCGTCGCTCATAACCCTCTGTCCTGTATGGGTTTTTGCACGCTGCCGCAATTCCGGTCAGGTTCGGGCGCCGGCCGCCAAAGGCCGCCACCGCCGGGCCTTTCGCGTCAGTCGGCGCCGCCGCGGACCTCGATGCCCAGGTCGCGGACCTTGCGGTAGAGCGTCGAGCGGCCGATGCCGAGGCGGCGGGCGATCTCGGACATCTGGCCGTCGTATTTCTCGATCGCCAGGCGAATCATGTCGCCCTCGACGTCCTCCAGCTTGCGGATATTGCCGTCGGCCAGGAAGAGCTGTCCGCCGTTGCCCGGCATCGCCGGCGTCGCCGGCGTCGCTGCCGCCGGTGCCATGGCGGGCGTCGCCGGGGGTACGGGTGCCATGGCCGGTGTCGGTGTCGCCATGGCCGGCGCCGGCCAGGTCATGCCGCAGAGCTGCGCGATCTGCGGAAAGTCCGCCACGTCCAGCGCGTCGCCGTCGCACAGCACCACGGCCCGGAACACCGCGTTTTCCAACTGCCGCACGTTGCCGGGCCAGGCGTAGCCGCGCAGCAACTGCATGGCCGCCGGCTGGATGCCCTTCACGGCCTTGCCTTCGGTCGCGGCGAAGCTGGCGACGAAGTGCTCGACCAGCGGGCCCAGGTCCTCCGGCCGTTCCCGCAGCGGCGGCACGTAGATCGGATAGACGCTCAGCCGGTAGTACAGGTCCTCGCGGAACTTCCCTTCCTGCACCATCTGCTGCAGGTTGCGGTTGGTGGCCGAGATCAGCCGGATGTCGATCTTGATCGGCCGCTTGCCGCCGACCGGATCGATCTCGCCTTCCTGCAGCGCGCGCAGCAGCTTGACCTGGATATCGGGGCGCAATTCGCCGATCTCGTCCAGGAACAGCGTGCCGCCGTCGGCTTCCTGGAACTTGCCGATGTGGCGGTCGCTGGCGCCGGTGAAGGCGCCGCGTTCGTGGCCGAACAGCAGGCTCTCGACCAGGTTTTCCGGAATGGCGCCGCAATTCACGGCGACGAAGGGCTTGCCGGCGCGCTCGCCCGAGCCCTGGATGGCGCGCGCCACGACCTCCTTGCCGACGCCGCTTTCGCCCTCGATCAGGATCGGGATGTTCGACGTCGAGGCGCGCTCGGCCAGGTCCATGGCCTGACGCATGACCGGGCTTTCGCTGATCAGGTCGCCGAACGTCATCTCGCCGGTGATCTTCCGCGTCAGGCGCGAGATCTCGCCGGTCAGCGCGTTCATCTTCAGCGCGTTCTCGATCGAGACCTGCAGCCGTTCGGGGCTCGCCGGCTTGACGATGAAATCGTTGGCGCCGGCCCGCATCGACTTGACGATGGTGTCGATGCCGCTTTGCGCCGTCAGCATGATCACGGGCAGCGCCGGCTGCGACCGCCGGACTTCCTCCAGCACCTTCATGCCGTCGATGTCCGGCATCACCAGGTCCAGCAGCAGCAGGTCGACACCGTTCTGTTTCGCGTCCGCCAGCAGGTCGATGGCCGCCTGGCCGCCGCTCGCCGTCCGGGTCCGATAGCCCTGGCGCTCGATCACCGTTTCCAGCAACCGGCGTTGGGTTGGATCATCGTCGACGATCAGAATGGTCTGCGGCATGCGTGGTCCGACTGGTTAGCGATGCAAAGATGATCGCCGTCCCGGGTGCCCGGCCCGGAAAATGACGCTACCATCTGTGCCAATACGGGACAAGACGGGTATAGCACAACTTTCCTTTCGACCGGAGACTGAGCCCGGCCGAACGTGTCTTAACACTAAAAAGTCACATAAATTCTTAAGAAACCGGCCCATGCGGGGCCGATTTACGCGATGCGCGCGCTTGACCGTGCCGCCTGGCCGTGCCGCCCAGGCGCGGGTGGCCGCCGTTCGGGCGGGATGCGGACGGTCGTGGGCCGGCGGGCCGGCTGTCGTCGTTGGCGGGGAAGCGGGCGCTCAGACTGGCATCAGAACAGCCAATGCACCCAGAGTATATCGATTGCCGCTGCCAGCAGCAGCCAGGCCAGCGCGCAGGCGCCGAGCATCAGCACGGCCGCGCGCCTGGCCGACAAGCGATTTGCCATCGTACCGCCCCCCAAGTTCATGTGCGGCATGAGCATCACTTTCCATTCAGACCCGCTTAGCGTTAAGCGAAATTGATGCCAATTCGGGCAAATTCAAATTTTTCAATTACTTAGCGAACAGTCGGCGGGGAAACCGATATCACGAAGTGTAAACAAAACCGACACACTGTCGGAATTCTTCACACTTTTCCGCTACGGATGGGTGCGGTCCGCCCGCATGCCGGCATCGGCGCGATCAGGCCGGGGGAGAACCTGCAGTCATGCCGAGTGAAAGCCGAACGATCATCTTTTCGCGTCAGGAGGTCATCGATGCGCTGGTGATGTATGCCCGGGCGCGCCGGATGGCCGTGCCGCGCGGCGTCGTGCGCGGTTTCGAGGTCACGGGCGATGCCGAGTTCATCATCACCCTGGAGATCTTCGACGATCGCGAAGGGCGGACCGACGCCATGATCTTCACCTTCGACGAGGCCGGCGCGGCCATGATCCGCTATTGCATCGCCACGAAAATCCCGCTGCCGCGCGACGGCGTCAAATCGCTGCAATATCAGAGTGGCGCGATTTCCCTTCATTTGACCCGCGACGTCATGCGTCGGCGGATCGGCGGCTGAACGGCCGGCCGAAAACGCGTCCGGCGCGCCGCCGGCGGTAATCCTTGGCGGACTCTCGGATTCCGCCGCTTGGATGCGGCGTCCGCTTGGCCTATATCGACAATGACCGTCGCCGAGGAGTGTCCGTCATGAGTGGGTCCGCCGCCCTGGGCAAGCTGCCCGAATGGGATTTGAGCGATCTGTATCCGGCCATGGAGTCGCCGGCCCTGGCGTCGGACCTGGACGCCATGGCGGACGCCGCCGCGGCCTTCAAGGCCAGATACGCCGGCGCCGTGGCGTCGCTCGACGGCGTCGCGCTGGGCGCGGCGGTCGCCGAGTTCGAGCGCATCACCGAAACCCTCGGCCGGATCATGAGCTTCGCGCACCTGACTTATGCGTCGGACATGAGCGACGGCCGGATCGGTCAGTTCTTTCAGACCATGCAGGAGCGGGAAAACGCCATCTCGGCCGAGCTGCTGTTCTTCGGGCTCGAGCTGAACCGGGTCGAGGACGCCGACCTGGAGCAAAAGCTGGCCGCGCCCGAGCTGGCGCGCTACCGGCCCTGGCTGCGCGACCAGCGTGTCTTCCGGCCCTACCAGTTGAGCGACGAGTTGGAGCAGGCGCTGCACGAGAAGCGCATCACCGGCCGCGCCGCCTGGACTCGCCTGTTCGACGAGACCATGGCCGGCCTGCGGTTCGACGTCGACGGGCGCAAGCTGACGGCCGAGGAGACGCTGCACCTGCTCGCCAGCACCGACGGCGGCAAACGCAAGGCGGCCGCCGCCGCCCTGGCGCGGACCTTCCAGGACAATATCCGGCTGTTCGCGCTGATCACCAACACGCTCGCCAAGGACGGCGAGATCGAGGGCCGCTGGCGCGAGTATCCGGCGCCCGACACCGCCCGGCATCTCTCCAACCAGGTCGAGGCCGAGGTCGTCGACGCCCTGCGCGACGCGGTGCGGGCGGCCTATCCGCGCCTGTCCCACCGCTACTACAAGCTGAAGGCCGGCTGGATGGGCGTCGAGCGGCTCGACTATTGGGACCGCAACGCGCCGCTGCCCGAGGACGACGACCGGATCATTCCCTGGACCGAGGCGCGTGACGTGGTGCTCGACGCCTATGGCCGGTTCTCGACCGACCTGGCGGCGATCGGCCGGCGCTTCTTCGACAATGCCTGGATCGACGCCCCGGCCCGGCCGGGCAAGGCGCCGGGCGCCTTCGCGCATCCGACCGTGCCCAGCGCGCATCCCTATCTGCTGCTGAACTACCAGGGCAAGACACGCGACGTGATGACGCTGGCGCACGAGCTCGGCCACGGCGTGCACCAGGTGCTGGCCGGCGAGCAGGGCGCGCTGATGGCCGAGACGCCGCTGACGCTGGCCGAGACGGCGAGCGTCTTCGGCGAGCAGTTGACCTTCCGCGCGCTGCTCGACGCCGAAAGCGATCCCGGCCGCCGCAAGATCATGCTCGCCGCCAAGGTCGAGGACATGATCAACACGGTGGTGCGCCAGATCGCCTTCTACGAGTTCGAGCGCCGGCTGCACGCCGAGCGCCGGGGCGGCGAGCTCACCGCCGAGCGCATCGGCGAGATCTGGCTCGCGGTGCAGGGCGAGAGCCTGGGGCCGGCAATCAGGCTGACGCCGGACTATGCCAGCTACTGGTGCTATATCCCGCATTTCGTGCATTCGCCGTTCTACGTCTACGCCTATGCCTTCGGCGACTGCCTGGTGAACTCGCTCTATGCCGTCTACCAGAACGCCGAGCAGGGCTTTCAGGGCAAGTATCTCGACATGCTGCGCGCCGGCGGCACGCTCAGGCACCGCGAATTGCTGGCGCCCTTCGGCCTCGATGCCGGCGACCCCGGCTTCTGGCGGCGCGGCCTCGGCGTCATCGAGCGGTTCATCGACGAGCTGGAGGCGCTCTAGCCTTGGCCGACGACCGTGAAGCCAGCCGCGTCTCGGGCCGGGTAAAGCGCTACGCACAGGTCTCGACCGCCGTCGGCGGCCTGGCCGCGCGGTTGGCCGGCGAGCGCTTCCTCGGCATCAAGCTCGACCGCGACAAGCATGCCAACGAGCTGCGCATGGCGCTCGGCGGCCTCAAGGGGCCGCTGATGAAGGTCGCCCAGATCATGGCGACGATCCCCGAGGCGCTGCCGCAGGAATACGTGCAGGAGCTGATCCAGCTTCAGTCGAACGCGCCGGCCATGGGCTGGCTGTTCGTCAAGCGCCGGATGGCCAGCGAGCTCGGCGCCGACTGGCAGGACTCCTTCGACGAATTCGAGCACGAGGCCGCCGCCGCGGCCTCGCTCGGCCAGGTGCACCGGGCCCGCCTCGACGGCCGCCTGCTGGCCTGCAAGCTGCAGTACCCGGACATGCAGTCCGCGGTCGAGGCCGACCTTAAGCAGCTCAAGCTGATCTTCGCGATCTATCACCGCTACGACAAAAGCATCGACACCAGCCACATCCACGAGGAGATCGCCGCCCGCCTGCGCGAGGAG
>JANQKO010000437.1 GCA_028281075.1 Alphaproteobacteria bacterium
ACCGGACGGCGTATCGACGCCGCGGTCGCCAAGGTGCAGTTGCGCGAGGTCCTGGACCAGTCCATCGACACGCTGTCCAGGATCAGCACCGGCGGATCGTGCAGGATCGCCTGGGCCAGGCCGACGCGGCGCTTGAAGCCCTTGGACAGCGTGTCGATGGACTGGTCCAGGACCTCGCGCAACTGCACCTTGGCGACCGCGGCGTCGATACGCCGTCCGGTCTCGGCGCCCGAGAAGCCGCGGATCTCGGCGATGAATTTCAGGAACCCGCGCGGCGTCATGTCGGCATAGGCCGGCGCGCCCTCGGGCAGGTAGCCGATCCGCGCCTTGGCCTGGATCGGCCGGTCGACCACGTCATGGTCGCAGACCGTGACCCGGCCCGCCGTCGGCGTCAGGAAACCGGTGATCATCTTCATGGTGGTGGATTTGCCGGCGCCGTTCGGGCCCAGAAAGCCCAGGACCTCGCCGCGGCCGACGGTGAACGTCACGTCGTCGACGGCCTTGATCAGGCCGAAGTCCTTCACCAGGCCATCGACGTCGATCATCGTGTTCATGGCTTGACCTGCCTCACTGTTCTCTCGCTCTCCGCCCGCGCGCCTGAACGCGAACCCGTTTTGGCCGTTAGATAATTCACGCCTTGGCAGTCATCAAGAGGGATCGCCAGGGCTATCGGCAACGCCAGCATCGGCGAAGGTGGCCATGCCCGTATGCGCCGCGATGGCGGCTTTGACGACGCCGATGGCGACAGCGGCGCCAGAGGCTTCACCGAGCCGCATGCCGAGGTCGAGCAACGGCGATTTCTCCAATAACGCCAATAGCTTGGCATGCGCCGGCTCGGCCGAGACATGGCCGGCCTGACAATGCGCCAGGGCCGCCGGCGTCAGCGCGTGCAGCACCGCGGCGGCGGCGCAGCAGACATAGCCGTCGAGCAGCACCGGAATGCCGTCGAAACGGGCGGCGAGAATGGCGCCGGCCATGGCCGCCAGCTCGCGACCGCCGACTCGCGCCAATGCCGCCAGCGGATCGACCGGATCGCCGCCGTGCAGCGCCATGGCGACCGCCACGGCGTCGGTCTTGCGCCGCAGATCGTCGCCAGCAACGCCAGTGCCCGGCCCGACCCAATCGGCGGCCGCGCCGCCGAACAGCAAACCGCAGAGGGCCGCCGCCGACGTCGTGTTGGCGATGCCCATCTCGCCGACGCCGATCAGGTCCGGATCGGAGCCGACGGCGGCCATGCCGGCAGCGAAGGCCTGGACGCATTCGGCCTCGCCCATCGCCGGCTGGACCGTGAAATCGGCCGTCGGGCGGTCGAGATCGAGCGCCCGCACCACCAGCTCGGCGCCCATGGCGTCGCAAAACTGGTTGATCGCCGCGCCGCCGGCCCGGAAGTTGGCGACCATCTGCGCCGTCACCTCGGCCGGAAAGGCGGAGACGCCGCGCGCCGCGACGCCGTGGTTGCCGGCGAAGACCAGCACCCGCGCGCGGTCCAGCCGGGGCGGATGCCGGCCCTGCCAGCCCGCCATCCAGTCGGCGAGCGATTCCAGGCGGCCGAGTGCGCCGGCCGGCTTGGTCAGCACCGCGTCCCGCGCCCGGGCCGCCGCCAGGGCGGCCGGGTCCGGCGCCGGCAGGTCGGCCATCAGGCGGCGGATATCGTCAAACGACTCGATGGCGGGATGGTCCATCCAGTCTCCCAATGATCAGGATCGGAGGGTATGGTGGCCGGCCGATCCGACGACGACCGACGCTCAGGCAACCGCACATAACACGATGCAGGCGGAACCGCAAAACGACGCCCCCGGCCGGGCCGGCCCGCAGGCCGACCTGCGGGTCGCGTTCGCCTTCCTGACCCGGCTGCCGCTGCGCGTCGACGGCGGGGTCGGGGCCGGCAGGCTGGCGGCGGCGGCCTGGGCCTTCCCGGTGGTGGGCCTGGCGGTCGGCGCGCTGGCGGCGGTCGCCTTGGCGCTGGCGGCCGGCATCGGCCTGCCGGCGCCGGTGGCGGCGCTGACCGCCGTCGCCGCCGCCGTCTGGATCACCGGCGCCCTGCACGAGGACGCGCTGGCCGATGTCGCCGACGGCTTCGGCGGCGGCCGCGACAAGGCCGCGAAGCTGGCGATCATGCGCGACAGCCGACTGGGCAGCTATGGCGCGCTGGCGCTGATTTTCTCGATCGGCCTGCGGGTGACGGCCCTGACGGCGCTGGCGGCGGCCGACGCGGCCGCGACGGCGCTGATCGCCGCGGCAGCGGCGTCACGCGCGGTGCTGCCGGCGCTGATGCACCTGCTGCCGCCCGCCCGCGCCGACGGCATGTCGCGCCATGCCGGCCGGCCGGACGCGGCGCGGACGGGCTGGGCCGTCGGCATCGCGGTCGTGGCCGTCCTGGTGGTGCTGGGCATCGACCGCGGCCTGCCGGCGCTGGTCGCCGCCGCCGCCGGCGCGGCGATCGTCGGCTGGCTGGCGCGGCGTCAAATCGGCGGGCAGACGGGCGACGTGCTGGGCAGCGCGCAGCAGGCGGCCGAGGTGGCGTTTCTGCTGGCATTGGTCGCGGCGCCACACTAGGTACCAATGGCCATGTCGCCCCGTCCGCCGGATATCCCCTCGCCCTGCGTCGCCGTCTGCGTCATCGACAACGACACCGGCTTCTGCAAGGGCTGCTACCGCACGATCGAGGAAATCGGCGGCTGGATGCTGATGTCGCGGGAAGAGAAGGAGGCAACGCTGGCGCGGCTGGCCGAACGCCAGGCTAAAGCGCCGTAGCGCCGGCCCGGTCGATCAGGTGCAGGAACGAGCCGGCGACCGAGCCGCGCACCGCGCCGACGGCGCCCCGGTCGGCGCCCAGGGCGTCCGCGCAGCGGAACAGCGGCCGGTCGGTGTCCTCGCGCACGATATGGGCGTAGTGAAACTCGTGTCCGCGCAGCACCGTGCCGGCCGGCCCCAGCGGCCCGTCGTCGAGCAGCCTCGCCGCGCGGTAGCCGAGATGCAGGCGCGTATCCGAGAACGAGGCCTCCAACGGCAGCAGGCCGGCCATGGCGTGCCGCGCGCCGTCGGCATCGACGATGCCCTCGCCCAGCACCATGTAGCCGCCGCATTCGCCGAACACCGGCCGGCCGGCCGCGGCGGCGGCGCGCAGGCCGTCGAGGAAGGTCCGGTTCGCGGCGATGCGGCCGGCATGGAATTCGGGATAGCCGCCCGGCAGGTAGACCGCGTCGGCGTCGGCCGTCGGCGGCTGGCCGGCCAGCGGCGAGAACGGCAGGATGTCGGCCCCGGCACGCCGCCAGCCCTCGATGGTCAGGGGGTAGGCGAAGGTGAAGGCGATGTCGTCGGCGACCGCGGTGTGCTGGCCCAGCGGATCGATCGGCGGCGGCGCCGCGGCCGGGGGGAACATCGCCGCCCGTTCCGCCAGACCGTGCAGGCGCCGGACATCGACATGTTCGGCGACGAAGGCGGCGGCGCGTTCGAGGAAGCCGTCAAGATCGTCCCGCTCGCCCGCCTGGACCAGGCCGAGATAGCGCGTCGGCATGGTGAAGTCGGCGTCGCGCGGCAGAAAGCCCAGCACCGGCACGTCGAGATCGCGGCAGGCGTCGCGCAGGAGACCGGCATGCAGCGGGCTGCCGACACGGTTGAAGATCACGCCCGCGAGGCCGACCGTGTCGCGGTAGCTGTCGAAGCCGTGCACCACAGCGGCGGCCGAGGCCGCCTGGCCGGTGACATCGACGACCAGGACGATGGGCACGCCGAGCCGGACGGCGAGATCGGCCGTGGACGCACTACCGTTGAGGGCGCCGTCGAACAGGCCCATGACGCCTTCGCCGATGACGAACTCGACGTCGTCCGCCGCCGCCGCGTAGGCGACCGTCAGGGTCTCGGGCCGCATGGCCCAGCCGTCGAGGTTGATGCAGGGCCGGCCGGTCGCCGCCGTGTGGAAGGCGGGGTCGATATAGTCGGGGCCGATCTTGAACGAGCCCACCCGCCGGCCCTGGTTGCGGAAATGGCGCAGCAGCGCCAGCGTGATCAGGGTCTTGCCGCTGCCGGACGCGGCGGCGGCAATGATCAGGCTGGGGCGCATGCGGAAGGCCTAGCCGGCTTCGCTGCGGTCGCGGAGCCGCAGCGGATCGGGATCGAGACGGCGGCCGGCAAGGGCGCCGAGCCAGTCGAGGCCGCCGCGCAAGGTCACGACATCGCCGATCACGACCATGGCCGGCGGCGCGATGCCTTGCGCGGTGGCATCCATGGCGCAGGCGCCGAGCGTGGTTACCAGCACCCGTTGCCCGGCGGTCGCGGCGCTGGCGACGACCGCCACCGGCTCGTGCGCCGGCCGGCCCCCGGCCAGCAGCCGATCGGCGATGCCGTCGAGATGCTTCAGCGCCATGTAGAGCACGATCACCGGCGAGCCCCGGGCGATGGCCGGCCAGTCGAGGCCGTCGGGCACGTCGCCCGCGGTGTTGTGGCCGGTGACGAACGTGACGGCCGAGTTGCCGTCGCGGTGGGTGACCGGGATGCCGGCATAGGCGAGGCCGCCGATGCCGGCGCTGATGCCGGGCACGATGCGGAACGGCACGCCGGCCGCGACCAACGCCAGCGCTTCCTCGCCGCCGCGGCCGAAGACGAAGGGATCGCCACCCTTGAGCCGCAGCACACGCTGCTCGTCGCGCGCCAGTTGCACCAGCCGGCGGGAGATGTCGGGCTGTTTCGGCGACGGCCGGCCGCCGCGCTTGCCGGCATATTCCAGCGCCGCGCCGGGGCGCGCCAGCGCCAGCACCCGGCGGTCGACCAGCGCGTCATAGACCACGACGTCGGCCTGGCGCAGGCCGTGCAGCGCCTGCAGCGTCAGCAAGGCCGGATCGCCGGGCCCGGCGCCGGTCAGCCAGACCCAGCCGGGTCGCAGGTCGGGCAGGTCGAGGCCGAGATCGTCGGGCGAATCCATCCCGGCATTATGGTCGCGGCATCGCCGGTCGGCTAGGCCGCATAGCCGCACCCGCGTAAACTCGGCCGCATGGCACGACGACCGGACGGACCTCTGCGGCGCGGCTGGACCACGGGCGCCTGCGCGACGGCCGCCGCGAAGGCGGCGTACGAGGCGCTGCTGACCGGCCGGTTCCCCGATCCCGTCGAGATCACGCTGCCGGCCGGGCAGCGGGTCGGCTTCACGCTCGCCAGGGAGCGGCGCGGCGAGGGCTGGGCCGAGGCCGGCGTGATCAAGGATGCCGGCGACGACCCCGACGTCACGCACAACGCGCTGGTGCTGAGCCGGGTCAGCGAAGACACGACCGGCACCGGCGTGACCTTCCGCGCCGGCGAAGGTGTCGGCACGGTGACACGCGCGGGCCTCGCCATTCCGCCCGGCGAGCCGGCCATCAACCCCGTGCCACGGCAGATGATCACGCAGGCCATCGCCGAGACCGCCGCCGCGCATGACGGCGGCGGCGATGTCGAAGTGACGGTCTCGATCCCGGACGGCGCCGCGCTCGCCCGACGCACGCTGAACGGCCGGCTGGGGATCGTTGGCGGCCTGTCGATCCTGGGCACCACCGGCATCGTCATCCCCTATTCCTGCTCGTCGTGGATCCATTCGATCCATCGCGGCATCGACGTGGCGCGGGCGGCCGGTCTGGATCATCTGGCGGCGGCCACGGGCACGACCAGCGAGCAGGCGGTGCGGCAGCTCCACGGCCTGCCGGAGGCGGCGCTGCTGGACATGGGCGACTTCGCCGGCGGGACGTTGAAATATCTGCGCGACCACCCCGTGGCGCGGCTGTCGATCGCCGGCGGCTTCGGCAAGCTGTCGAAGCTGGCCGCCGGCCATCTGGATCTGCATTCGGGCAAGAGCCAGGTGGATCTGGCCGGACTGGCGGACATCGCGGGCGACATTGGCGGCAACGCGGAGCTGCGGACCACAATCGCTGCCGCGAACACGGCGAACGAGGCGCTGGAACTGGCGCGCCAGGACGGGCTGCCGCTGGCCGACGCGGTCGCCGCGCGCGCGCGGGCGACGGCATTGGCGACGCTGGCCGGCGGCATCGCCGTCGAGGTGCTGGTGGTCGACCGTGGCGGCGGCATCGCCGGCCGGGCGGGCTTTTGACCGGGCTGCTGATCCTGGGCGGCACCGGCGAGGCCGTGGCGCTCGCCCGCGCCGCCGCGCCGGCATTCGCGGTGACCATGTCGCTCGCCGGCGTCACGCGCGCCCCGGTCCTGCCGCCCGGCGAGATCCGTCGCGGCGGCTTCGGCGGCGCCGGCGGACTGGCGGCCTATCTGCGCGCGCATGACGTCGGCGCGGTGATCGACGCGACGCATCCGTTTGCTGTTGAGATGTCGCGCAACGCCATCACGGCCTGTACGCAAACAACAGTCCCGCTTCTGCGCCTGACGCGGCCGGCCTGGACGCGGCAAGCCGGCGATGATTGGGTCGACGTACCGGATGCGGAGCGCGCGGCGGCGTCGATCGCGGTCGAACGGGTATTCCTGACCACGGGCCTGCGCGATCTCGACGCCTTCGCGGCAAGAGGTGACGTCTGGTTTCTGGTGCGCAGCATCGAGCCACCGGCGCGCGTGCCGTTGGCGCACTACACATTGATCCAAGCGCGCGGCCCGTTCGACGAGGCGGCCGAAACCGCGCTGATGCGGCACCACCGTATCGAGGCGCTGGTGGCCAAGAACAGCGGCGGCGGCGCCACCTACGCCAAGATCGCCGCCGCCCGCGCGCTCGGCCTGCCGGTGATCATGATCGCGCGTCCGGTCTTGCCCGAGGCCAAGACCGTGAACGACATCGAGGCGGCGCTTGACTGGGCGCGATCACTTTGAGGGGGCGCGGGTCGGCCGCAGCACGTGGGCGTGGGCGGGGTCGTAGAGCTTGCTGTCGCTGAAGCCGGCGTCGCCCAGCACGCGGCCGACGATGATCAGCGCCGTGCGGGTGATCTTGGCGGCGCGGACCCGGTCGCGGATGTCGGCCAGCGTGCCGCGCAGGACCAGCTCGTCCGGCCAGCTTGCCCGGTAGACCACGGCGACCGGGCAGTCGGCGCCGTAATGGGGGACCAGATCGCGGCAGACCCGGGCGAGATTGCGGATCGACAGGTGGATCGCCAGCGTCGCGCCCGAGGCGCCGAGGCTCGCCAGTTCCTCGCCGGGCGGCATGGCCGAGGCCTGCATGGCGGTGCGGGTCAGGATCACGGTCTGGCTGACATCCGGCAGCGTGAGCTCGCGGCCGAGCGCCGCGGCGGCGGCCGCATAGGCCGGCACGCCGGGCGTGATGTCGTAGGGGATCGACAACGCGTCAAGCCGGCGCATCTGCTCGGCGATGGCGCCATAGAGCGACGGGTCGCCGGAATGCACCCGCGCCACGTCCAGGCCCGCCGCGTGCGCGTCGGCCATCTCGCGGACGATCCCGTCGAGCGTCATCGGCGCGGTGTCCAGCACCCGGGCGCCGGCCGGCGCCACGGCCACGACCTCGGCCGGAACCAGCGAGCCGGCATAGAGCACGACCGGCGCCGCGGCGATCAGATCACGGCCGCGCACCGTGATCAGGTCCGGCGCGCCGGGACCGGCGCCGATGAAATGCACGGTCATGCCGCCACCTCGGACCGGCGCTGGCGGCCGTCATGCCATTGCATCAGGAAGATGCCGCCCAGCACCAGCACGCCGCCGGCCAGTTCCAGCGGGCCCAGCACCTCGCCGAACAGCAGGAAGGCGGCGACGATGCTGACCACCGGCTGCACGTTGGTGACCATGCCGCATCTCAGCGCGCCGATCATGCGGATGGCGACGACATACATCGGCACGCCGGCGCATTGCAGGACGACCACGCCGGCGAGCCCGAACCAGCCGATGGACGCGGTCGGCCATTGCAAGCTGTCGTTGACGAGCGTCAGGACCACCAGCGTCAAGGCGGCGACGGCGGCCATGTGCAGGGTGACCACGACGGTGTCGAGGTGGCGCGTGCGGCGGCCGAGCCAGACCGCGTTCCAGGCCGCCGCCACGGCCGCGCCGAGCGCCAGCGCCAGGCCGCGCCAGTCGGCGCTGTCGACCGAGACGCCCAGCATCATCGCCAGGCCCGCAAAGGCGACGATCACGGCCAGGAGCTTGGGCCAGGGCACGGCCTCGCGCAGCACCACGACGTCGATCACCGCGATCATCGGCGGGAAGGTGAAGAACAGCAGCGCCGACAGGCCGACATCGATGAACTCGACGGCGCCGACATTGCCGTAGAACATCATCGACATTAGCACGCCGAGGCCGGCGCAGTGCAGCCAGTCGGCGAACGCCAGCCGCATACGGCGGCGGCTGGCGAGGCAGAACAGCCAGAGGCCGAGCAGCAGCAGCAGGCCCCGGCAGGTGGCGACGGTCAGGCCGTTGGTGCCGCCGTCATAGGCATAGCGCGAGACGGCGATCGCCAGGCCGAGCATGGCGGCGGCGAGCGCCGCCAGCACCAGCCCGGTGCCGCCGCGGTCGGCGGTCTCAGCCGTCATTGGCCGGTGTCGAGTTGTAGCCGCGCGCCGTATAGACCCATTCGCCGCCGGCGCCACGGTCGAACCGGCGGCTGCCGGCGGCGCCGACGATCAGCACGGTCAGCATGTCGATATCGGTCGGCTCGACGGCCGACAGCGCTGTGATGTCGATGGTCTCGTCGTTGCGGCCGAGGTTGCGGGCGACCACCACCGGCGTTTCCGGCGGCCGGGCGGCGGTCAGGATCTCCAGCGCGCGCGGCAATTGCCATTGCCGGTCGGCCGAGCGCGGATTGTAGATCGCGGTGACAAAATCGGCGGTGGCCGCGGCCTGAAGGCGGCGCTCGATCACCGACCAGGGCGTCAGCAGATCGGATAGCGACACGGCGCAGAAATCATGGCCCAGCGGCGCGCCCGCCCGCGCGGCGGCGGCCTGCAGGGCCGACAGGCCGGGCACGACGCGGGTATCGACGCGCCGCCAGTCGGCCCGACCGGCCCGGTCGATCAGCTCGAAGACCAGCGCCGCCATGGCGTAGATGCCGGCATCGCCCGAGCAGACCAGCGCCACCTCGCGGCCGGCCGCCGCCAGGTCGAGCGCGGCCCGGCAGCGCGCGGTCTCGTCGCCCAGCCCGAAGGCATGGCGATCGCCGCCGGCCTCGGCCTCGGACACCAGGTCGAGATAGCGGCTGTAGCCGACGAGGTCGGTGGCGCGGCGCAGCTCGGCCGCCGCCTCGGCCGTGCGCCAGGCGGCGTCGCCCGGTCCGATGCCGATGACGGCGAGGCGCCCGCGCGCCTGGCCGACGCTCGCGGGGTCAAGGACGCGCGGCGCCCGGCCGACGGCGCAGGTGACGCCACGGTCCTTTCGCTTCTCGACCGCCAGCAGGCCGTCGCCGCCGACGCCGGCCAGCGCGGCGCCCTCGGCGACGCCGTGGCAGCCGACGGTCAGGAACACCTGGCGCGAGGGATTGGCCAGCCGCGGCGTCTCGCGCTCGAGCGCGGCGGCATCGAAGAACCGCGCCGGCACGCCGAGCGCCTCGGCGACGGCGTGCACGGCCGGCTCGTCCATCTTCAGATCGATCGAGGCGACACAGGCGACCGACAGCGGCGACAGCTCGGCCTCGGCCAGGGCTCGGCGCGCGAGTTCGACGGCGATATGCGGGTCGGCGCCGCGTTCGCTGCCGATGCCGACCACCAGCGTCGCCGGATGCAGCACCAACTGGCGCGCGTCGCCGGGATTGGCGCCGTCGGTGACGACAACGCCGTGGTCGCCGTGATCGGCGAACCGGGCACCGGTGCCGCGCAGCCAGGCCGCGTCGCCAGACTCGACGCGCAGCGCCACCGGCTCGTCGGCCAGCAAAGCCGCTGCCACCGGCTTGACGGCGGCCGGATTGGCGACCCGCCAGCCGGGCGGCGGATCGTCGAGCGCCAGGCCGAAACGGACATCGCTGGCGGTGGTGATCGCGGCCTGGGCCTGCAGCGCGGCGGCGATCCGCCACGCCATGTCGTTGCCGCCGTGATGGCCGCCGATCAGCGGCACGACGCAGCTCGTGTCCTCCGCCACCGCGAGCACCGGCGGCTCGACGCGCTTGTCGCCGAGCACGGGCGCCACCGCGCGGACCAGGATGCCGGCGGCGCAGACGCCGATGACCGGCACGCCCTCGGCGAACAGGGCCTGGACCAGGACCGAGACGGAATCATAGCTGCGGTCGGCCCCGTCGACCCGGCCCGCGAGGCCATGGATTTCAGCGCCGCCCAGGGCGGCCCGGACAAGGCCGGCCACGGCCAGGCCCGACTGCGTCAACACGATAATCGCCGGCATGGTCATTGCCAGGCGGCCCCCCGCTTATGCACCAGGATCATGGAGAAATAGGGTACATCGTCGACGTCCACCTGATCGAGCGGCAGCACGCGCTGCCGCGACAGGGTCGCGCGCTCGACATAGCGCGCCCGCGACGACAGGCCGAGCGCGTCGAGCACGCCGCGCACCTTGGCGAAATGGCGGCCGACCTTGATGACCGCCGCGGCGTCGGTCTCGGCCAGCCGCCGCCGCAGGTCGTCTTCCGGCAGCGGCGCCGGCAGCACCGTCAGCACGTCGTTGCGGGCGGCGAGCGGCGCGCCCAGCACCGCCGGGCAGGCCATCAGCGAGGACACGCCGGGCACCACCTCGACCGCGTGCCGTTCGGCCAGCCGGCCGAACAGGAACATGAAGGAGCCGTAGAAGAACGGGTCACCCTCGCAGAGCACGGCGACGTCGCGCCCGGCATCGAGGTGGCCGCCGATCTCCTCGGCGGCCCGGTCGTAGACGGCCCGCGCGGGGAAGCGCTCGACCCGCATCGGCATGCGGATGGCGATCTCGTGCTGGCCGCCGGGCAGGTGCGGCGCGGCGATGGCGCGGGCCAGGCTGTCGCCGGTCTCGGGCGCCGGATAGGCCAGCACCGGCGCCGCGCGCAGCAGCCGTTGCGCCTTCAGCGTGATCAACTCGGGATCGCCGGGGCCGACGCCGATACCAAAGGCCGTGCCGGTCATCGCTTGACGGCCGCCCATTGCGTCACCGGCATCAGCGGCCGCCAGCCGCTGAACGGGCCGACCGGCTCGGCCCGGCTGACGGCGATGCGGGTAAGGTCGCCGCCGACGGCGTCACGCCAGGCCAGCAGCACGCGTTCGCCCTCGACGGTCACCGCGTTCGCGACCATGCGGCCGCCCGGCCGCAGGACCGGCCAGCAGGCCTCGAACAGGCTCTCGGCGGTCAGGCCGCCGCCAACGAAGATAGCGTCGGGTCCGTCGAGGCCGGCAAGCGCGCCGGGTGCCGTGCCCTCGACGATGTCCAGTCGCGGCACGCCCAACGCGGCGGCGTTCCCGGCGATCAACGCCAGCCGTTCCGGCTTGTGCTCGACCGCCAGGGCCCGCGTATTCGGCGCCGCGCGCAGCCATTCGATCGCCACCGAACCGCTGCCGGCGCCGACGTCCCACAACAACTGCCCCGCCATGGGCATCAGCGCCGCCAGCGTGGCGGCGCGCACCTCGCGCTTGGTCAACTGGCCGTCGTTCACGAAGGCCGCGTCGGGCAGGCCAGGGACGCGGGCGTGAACGATGGCGCCCGCGTCGGCGACCAGCTCGACGGCGATGGTGTTGAGGTCGGGCGTGTCGCCTTCCGGCCAGTTCCGCGCCAAAGCGTCATGCCGGGCCTCGGCCGGACCGCCCATATGGGCCAGCACCGTCATTGGGCTGCCGCCGAAGCCCCTGCCGGCCAGCAGCCGGGCGACCTTGGCCGGCGTGGTGCCGTCATGGCTGAGCAGCAGCAGGCGCCCGCCCGGCTGCAGCCAGCCGTTCAGGATCTCGAGCGGCCGGCCGTGCAGCGTCAGGGTCTCGACCGTGTGGCGCGGCCAGCCAAGCCGGCCACAGGCCAGCGCGAAGGCCGACGGGGTCGGGATCAGGCGCATCTCGGCGATATCGAGGTGCCGGCAGAGCGTGGTGCCGATGCCGTAGCTCATGGGATCGCCGGTCGCCAGCACCACCACGCGCTTGCCGCGCCGGGCCTTGAGGTCATCGATCAGCGGATCGAGCGGGAACCGCCAGCCGAGGCGTTCGGCCGGGTGGCCGCCCAGCATGGCGAGATGCCGGTCGCCGCCGACCAGGACCTCGGCATTGTCGACCAGCGTCCGGGACGCGGCGCCGAGACCTTCGAGGCCGTCGTCGCCGATGCCGATCACCGTCAGCCAGGGCGTCATCCGGCGGCTCCGGCAAGGGCGTTGACGGCAGCGGCGGCCATGGCGCTGCCGCCGCGCCGGCCGCGCAGGGTCAGATAGGGAATGCCGAGGCCGGCGTCGATCAGCGCCTGCTTCGATTCCGCCGCGCCGACGAAGCCGACCGGCAGGCCGATGATCGCGGCGGGGCGCGGCCCGCCGTCGCGCAACAGCTCCAGCAGGCGGAACAGCGCCGTCGGCGCGTTGCCGATGGCGACCACGGCGCCGTCGAGGTGGCGCCGCCAGAGATCGACGGCGGCGGCGGACCGCGTGGTCTTGTCCTTGGCCGCGAGCGCCGGCACGCGCTTGTGACCCAGCGTGCAGAGGACGCGGTTGCCGGCCGGCAGCCGGTGGCGGATGACGCCGCGCGCGGTCATCTCGGAATCACACAGCACCGGCGCGCCATCGCCCAGCGCCCGTTTCGCGGCGCGGGCGACGTCGCGGCTGAAGGCGAGATCGGCCACCAGGTCGGTCATACCGCAGGCATGTATCAGACGCACGGCGACATCGGCAATGTCGCGGGGCAGGCCGTCGAGCGCGGCCTCGCGGCGGATCGTCGCGAAGGATTGCGCGTAGATCGCTTCCGGATCGCGCAGATAGTCGTCGCGGGTTGGCGTGTCGAAGGTGCCGGCGCCGAGAATCCAGCCTTCCTCGCGCTCGATCAGCCGCCGCTCGGCGGCGGTGAGCTCGTCGGGTCCGGCGAATTGCCGTTCGAGCCCGCCGGCCGCATCAATCTCGGCGAAGCGACGGCCGATCGTCTCGACCTGCAGCGCGTCCTTTATCTCGTCAGGACCGGGCGCGACCTTGACCATGGAGGGATAGATCTCGGCGTGGATCACGCGCCAGGGGCCGGCCGGATCGGGTGCCGCCATGCCGGTCTCGAACGGCCAGACCCGGCTGACCCCGGCCAGCGCCGGATCGTCGCGCAGATCGGCCATGACCGGAATGCCGGTCAGCGCCTGCCCGCCGACCGAGCCGGTGGTGTAGAGCTTCCAGCAGGGCTGGGTCGAGGGCACGTAACGCTCGCAGATCCGCCGTTCCGGCACATCGCCGCCGCGGTGCAGCGGCGTCTTGCGCATGGACAGAAACGGTCCCGTGCGGGCCGGCGGACAGCCCCAGAACGGATAGGCCGCGCCCGAGACCCGGCGGTTCAGCTCGGCCGCGACCTCGAAGCGGTTGTTGGCGTTGTCGTCGCCGTCCTGGACCAGGTCGCGCACCCCGTCCCAGACCGCGCGCCAGGGGGTCCCGCGAAAGCCGGCGCGGCGGGCGAAGCCCTTGGGATAGGCGTTCGGGAAATCGAAGCCGATCAGCACGCGCCGGTCGGCCGCGACCAAGTCGCGAAGCCGCCGCCGCAGCTCGACGACGGCCTGGGCGCGGGTCGGCGGGTTGCGCAGCACCGTGCGCCGCAGGCCACGCTTCGTACGCCGCAGCAGGCAGTACCAGATGCTGTCGGCGCCCCGCTTGGGCGTCGCGTTGGCGCTCCAGTCGACGATCAGGTAGGCATCGAAGATCGGCATCTAGCCGGCGTCGTCCGCCTTCATGCTGCGCGGCCCCAGCGGGTGGTCGGCATGCGGATAGGG
>JANQKO010000460.1 GCA_028281075.1 Alphaproteobacteria bacterium
CGCGCTCGACCAGCCGCAGCTCGTTCAGGCGCGCGATCGCGGTTGCCGCGAGCTCGCGTTCAGCGCCGGCCTCGCGCGCCGACTTGCGCCAGTAGCGGCCATAATGCTTGCGCGCCTCGCGCAGGAAATCGGCGATATCCTGCTCGCGCGCGGCGGCGGGTTCAGGGACGGCATTGTCCGGCGCGGCATGCCGCTCTCTCAGGCGGCCGGCGAGGAACTCGGCGACCAGCAGCGTGGCGTGGGCGTCCGTGCCCTCGGCCGGCATGGCGACATCGGTCAGCGCGCCGTTCTCGTCGACGAGGGCGAGCCCTTCGGCCCGCTGCTCCGCCAGAAGGCCGGCGGCGTCGCCGAGGCGTGCGGCCATGGCCCCGCGCTGGTTGCTGAAATAGGCGCGGGCCGGCGGGTCCAGATCCATCAGATAGACCACGGGATCGTCGAGCAGCCGGCGCGCGATCCCGTGGCGAAGCGCGGTCCGCCGGCCTTCCTCGCTGTCGGGGACATGCTCGCCGGTCAGCACCAGCAGCCGCTGCTCGAGGGTCGTGGGCGCCTCGTCCGCCGTCCAGGTGGACGGGCCGCGCGCGGCGGCGAGCATGCCGGCGAGTATGCGGCGCTGCACGTCGTAAAGCGCGTCGGCCTGCTCGCCCGCGGCCTGGATGAAGGCATCTTCGTCGCCGGCGACGCGCTGCAGGACGCCGAGCGCCATGAGCGTGCGGCAGACGGCCACCAGTTCCCGCCGTTCGTGGCGGGCGCCGAGCGTGAAGGTGAAACCGAGCGCGGCGAGGTCCGGGCCGGCGGCGAGCGCCAGCAGCCGGTCGCCGAGAAGGCGGAGCGTGATCTGCGGATCGGCGCGTTCGAGCACCGCGCAGGCGAGGCAGAGAAGCACGTAGCGGCGCCGGTCGTAGCCGACCAGGCCGCGCGTGGCATCGGCGAGGTCGGCCGGCCGTTTGTAAAGCCGGGCGCCGTCGCGTTCGACATGCAGAAGCCAGCCGGTCTCCCGGGCGAACCATTCGCGCAAGGAATCGGCGTGACGGCGAACGGCGGTGAAGTCCTGGTGCGTCGGGCGCATCAGCGGCGTCATCAGCAGCGCGCGCACCGCGGCACGGAATTCCTCGCGCTGAAAGTGCTGCTGCCGGCGGTCGATGCCGTCGCTGTCCTGCGCGCGGTCGGCCGTCATGGTCCGTCCCGCGTGGGCGTGATCGTCAGCAGATGGTCGCGTCCCGCGAAGACGCCGTGCGGGGTGACGATCCGGGCATGGGTGTCGGCGGCCAGCGGCTTGAGCCGGATATGCAGCAGGCCGTCGCCGGTTCGCCGCTCCACCGTGGCGTCGGGACCGTCCTGTTCGCCCAGCGCATCGCCGAGCAGGCCGAGAAACTGGCCAAAGGCCTGCAGGTCGAGCTCGCCGAGGTCCGAAAGCCGGGCGGGCCGGCCGGTGGCGAGCCGTCGTCGCGCCGCTTCGACCTGGGCCGATTCCTCAGCGAGCTGACGCGCCAGAAGCCGGCGGGCGTCGCCGCGGTCCTTCACGCGGGGCAGCGGTCCCCGTGGCGCGGCTTCGCCATAGCGCCGCAGGCGCGGGTGAATGCGCAAGGGCGGGGCCTCGATCCAGGACGTGTTGGCCGGCAGCTCGGCGTCCGTTCCGGTGTCGAGGCAAAAGTGGCGCGCCGGATGCAGGGCGAAGGCGGCGCGCGCGAGGCGATGCGCGCCATCGTCGTCGTCGCAGGCGGCGAACCATCGGGCGAGCACGCGGAAATCGGCCGAGCGGTCGCTGCGGCCGCTGCGCCGTTCGTTGAGCGCGGCGATCGCGCCCAGGAGCTGGGGGATGGCCGCGCGCGCCCGTGCCCGCAACAGCTCGGCCTGGGGCGGTTCGTGGCCGGTGCTGAGGAACCAGCCGCGCAGGCCTTTCCAGCGTTCCCGCCAGGTCTCCAGATTGCGGCTTCGGGCGTCGCGCCGGTCCGCCGCGTCGCCGGGCGCGGAATCGCGCGATTCGCGCTCGGCGACCTTCGCCAGCATCGCCTCGATATCCGGCTCCAGGCCGTGGATGACGCGGGCGATGGTGTCGGCGCGGCGCACGAGATCGCCCATGAAACGCTCGAGATAGTCGATCAGCCGGCGCTTGTAGCCGACCACGGCGCTGGCATCGGCCTGCTGCAGCTCGATGCTGCGCGCGACCCCGGCCATGAACGCCTGGGCGTTCTCGGTCAGGCCCTCGAAGACGCGAACGAGGTCCCGCAGCGTCTCGTGGATCTTGGCGACGTCGGCGTCGGGGGCGGCGGCCAGGGCCCGCAGCGCCTGCAGCCGGTTGGAGATATCCTCCAGCGCGACCGTCTGCAGCTCGGCCCGCTGCCGGAGCGTCCGCGTGAAGACGGCGAGCGCCGATTCCACCGCCTCGCCGCCCCGCGAGAGCCGGTAGAGAAAGCGCGCCCGGTAGAAGTCGCTGAGGCTCGACACCCGTGCCGTATCGGGATGGGATTCCAGATTGCCCCAGGCGGTGAGCTGGCTGAGCGCGGCGTTGACGTCCTCGATCCGGGGCGGCGTGTCCGGCCACCGGGCTTCGGCCAGCACCTCGTCGGGCCGTAACTGCAGGCGGTATTGCCGCTTCGCGGCCGCGAAGACGTCCATGATGCAGCGATAGAGGGCGGCCTTCTCGGCGCTGACGTGGCGGAACAGGTCCGCGGTCTCGATCGTGTCCTGCATGGGAAATACCACCTCGGCGCGTTCCGAGTAGATGTTGCTTTTTTGTTCCAGAATGTCAAGGCGCGCTTCCGCGTTTCGGTCGACATTTCCGGCCGGGCGGTGACATCACCTGAAAAACGGCTCACCACAAAGACGCAAAGGCACCAAGATCACGCTGCCGGCACGTCCTGGCTGACGGTGTAGTTGGGCGTGCCGTTCCAGGACAGTTTCCATCGCGCGCCCGGGCGGAGGTTCTGCACGGCATGGGGATGGAAGGCGACCAGGCATTCGCCGCCGGGGCGCCGGCACGAGGGGTAGACGAGACCGCGACCATGGTGCGGCTTGCCACGCAGCGTCCGGGCCAGCGTCTGGCCGGCGGGATAGCCGACGGCGGGGTCGGCATGCAGGCAGGCGGGGACGGGGGTGACGGACCTGAGGTCGTGGAAGTCGCCGATGAAGGCGGCGAGAAGGGCCTGATAGACCGTCTCGTCCTCGAAGACGCCGGCGAAGCCGAGCTCGCGGGTCTTGTGGAAGCCGACCTCGTCGATCGCCGTCAGGTCGTCGAAGGCAGCATACCAGGCGCCGCGGGTTTCGTCGTTGAAGCGGTTGCCGCCCCGGCGGGCATAGGCGAAAGCGGCGTTGATCATGGTCTCGCCCCAGACGCCGAACGCCAGCTCGCGGCGGTCGAGGCCGGCGGCGCCCTGGCGTTCGGCGCGCAGGCGGGCCGAGGTGAGCCCTTCGATGTCGGCGAGGACCGCGAACTCGTCCTCGTCGTCCACCAGCGGCCGCAGCACCGGCGGCTTGTGGTAGGCGGTGGGGATGAGGCGGACGGTGTCGGTTCTGGCGAGCGCCGAGAGGGGCGGGATCACAACCCGCCCCGGACCGCGTCGACATAGTCGCGCGCGGCCAGGATCGCCGGTAACCCGCCCTCGACCATGACCTGCTCCGGCGGGCGGCCCTGGAACAGCGGTCCCTTGTTCGGCAGCGATACCCAGCGGTCGGCGAGATCGTGCGAAAAATAGAGATGCAGCGCCTTGTAGAGGCCGACAAGGCCGCTGACGCGCAGAAGCTGGTCCTGCTTCAGGACGCCATCCCAGGCCTGCGTCTTGATCCGGCTCCAGGTGCGGGGGCTGACCGAGATCAGGTCCGCCGCCGTGGCGTTCTTCAGCCGCCAGGCCGCGACGATCCGGGCATAGGCCTTGGCCGCGACGGCCGCCACCTCGCGCGAGTCGCGGGCGTCCATGGAGGACGCGGTGTCAAATGCCAGTGTTTCCGCCATTGTTGTCTTGGCTTGCCATTTGGCATAATATAATTAGTCAGTTGGCAAAGATCAAGCGTGATCTGCACGTCATGGTTGAGGGTTCCGGGCAGAGGTTCCGGACCGTGTCGATGGCCCGGAGATCGCGGCCGTGTCGGGATTGGCTTTTATCGGGCGGCGATTGCCGCTAAAAACCCCTGCCGGTACATTGGCCGGCGATCGAGAACAGCCGAGGATCGCGTGTCGGACAATCTGTTCCGCGAAGTCGACGAGGACCTTCGCAAGGACAAGCTGCAGGCGCTGTGGAAGCGCTATGGCGCGGTCGTGATCGCGGGCTGCGTGGCGCTGGTCCTGGGCACGGCGGGCTCAGTCTTCTGGCGCGACTACCAGGCCGGCCAGCGCAGCGCCGACTCGGCGCGGTTCGCCGCCGCCATCGACCTGGTCGAGCGCGGCGACAACGCCGCCGCCGTCGACGCCTTCGTCGCGCTGGCCGACGACGCCGGCGGCGGCTACGCCCTGCTGGCCCGCTTTCACGAGGCCGCGGCGCGGGCGGAAACCGGCGATGGCCGGGGCGCGGTCGCGGTCTATGACGGCATCGCCGCCGATGGCGGCCCCGACCAGGTCTACCGCGACCTGGCGGCGCTGATGGCCGCCATGCAGCTCGCCAACAGTGCCTCGGCGGCCGACATCGAGACGCGGCTGCAAGCGCTGCTGGCCGACGACAATCCGTGGCGGTTCTCGGCCCGCGAGCTGATCGCCGCCGTGGCGGTCCGCGAGGGCCGGACGGCGGCCGCGGTGGAGAGCTTCAGGACGCTGGCCGAGGCGGACGAGGCGCCGCCCGGCCTGCGCGCCCGCGCCCGGCAGATGCTGGACGCGCTGGGCGCCGGGGAGTGAGACCCGTGACACCGTCGTCGGGATGGGCGCGACGGCTGGCGGTGCTGCCGCTGGCGGCGCTGCTGGCGGGCTGCGAGCTGCTGCCGGACTGGGTCGGCGACGCCGAGGACCCGCCGCTGCCGGGCGAGCGGATCTCCGTGCTGAGCCTGCAGGACACGCTGGAACCGGATCCGCGCATCGCCGATCTGGAGGTGCGGCTGCCGCGGCCCTGGCGCAACCCCGACTGGCCGCAGGCCGGCGGCTTTCCGAACCATGCCATGCACCACCTGGAGCTGCCGCACGACCTGGCGACCGCCTGGGAAGCCAGCGTCGGCGAAGGCTCGGGCTCGCTGGTCCGCCTGCTGGCGCCGCCGATCGTCGCCGGCGGCCGGGTCTTCGTGATGGATGCCGAAAGCCGGATCTCGGCGATCGACGCCAACAGCGGCGAGCGGCTGTGGCGGGCCAACGCCACGCCCAAGGGCGAGGACGAGGGCGCGCTGGGCGGCGGCCTGGCGCTGGATGGCGGCGTCCTGTTCGTCAGCACCGGCTATGGCGAGGTCTACGCGCTGGAGGCCGAGACCGGCCGGGTCTACTGGGAGCGGCGGATCGGCGTGCCGATGCGGGCGCCGCCGACGGCGGCCGACGGCCGGGTCTTCGTCGTCACCTACGACAACCAGCTTTTCGCGCTGGCCGCCGACGACGGCCGGGTGCTGTGGAACCATGTCGGCATCCCCGAGGACGCCGGCCTGGTCGGCGGCGCCAGCCCCGCCGTCGACGGCGATATCGTCGTCGTCCCCTATACCTCGGGCGAGCTGTTCGCGCTCAGGGTCGAGAACGGCCGCGTGGTCTGGAGCGACCAGTTGGTCAAGGCCGCCCGCTTCACGCCGCTGGCCGCGCTGAGCGACATCCGCGGCCGGCCGGTGGTCGACCGCGGCCGGGTCATCGCCGTCAGCCATTCCGGCCGCATGGCCGCGATCGACCTGCGCACCGGCGAACGCATCTGGGACCGGGACATCACCGGCGTCGAGACGCCCTGGGTCGGCGGCGACTTCATCTTCGTCGTCACCACCCAGGCCGAGCTGCTCTGCCTGTCGCGGCGCGACGGCCGGATCCGCTGGGTGGCGCAGCTTCAGCGCTTCGAGGACGAGGAAGACCGGGAGGACCCGATCCAGTGGAGCGGGCCGGTGCTGGTCAGCGACCGGCTGGTGCTGGTGTCGAGCCACGGCCGTGCGGTCTCGGTCTCGCCCTATACCGGCACGGTGCTGGGCGAGCTGCGGCTGCCGGCGGCGTCGTTCATCGCGCCGGTGGTGGCCGACGGCACGCTCTATATCCTGTCCGACGACGCGGAACTGATCGCGCTGCGCTGAACCGATGCCGTTCACCGTCGCCATCCTGGGCCGGCCGAACGTCGGCAAGTCGACGCTGTTCAACCGCCTGGTCGGCAAGCGGCAGGCGCTGGTCGACGACCTGCCGGGCGTGACCCGCGACCGCCGCGAGGGCATGGCCCGGCTGGGGCCGCTGTCGTTCCGGGTGATCGATACCGCCGGCCTGGAGGAGGCCGACGCGGGCACGCTGGAGGCCGAGATGCGGCGCCAGACCGAGGCGGCGCTGGCCGACGCCGACCTGGCCCTGATGCTGATCGACGCCCGCGCCGGCCCGACGCCGGTGGACGCCCATTTCGCCCGCTGGCTGCGGCGCCAGGGCAAGCCCGTGGTGCTGGCCGCCAACAAGTGCGAGGGCCGGGGCGGCGCGGTCGGACAGGCCGAGGCTTACGCCCTGGGGCTGGGCGATCCGCTGCCGTTGTCGGCGGCGCACGGCGAGGGTCTGGACCTGCTCTACGAGGCCGTGAGCGCGCACGCGCCCGATGCCGCGGACCTCGATGAAGACGATGAGGCGGCCGACGGGCCGCTGCGCCTCGCCATCCTGGGCCGGCCCAATGTCGGCAAGTCGACGCTGGTGAACCGGCTGCTGGGCGAGGAGCGCATGATCACCGGCCCGACGGCCGGCATCACCCGGGATGCCATCGGCATCGACTGGGCCTGGCGGGACCGGCCGGTGCGGCTGTTCGACACCGCCGGCCTGCGCCGCCAGGCCCGGATCAGCCAGCGGCTGGAGAAGCTGTCGGCCGAGGACGCGCTGCGCGCCATGCGCTTCGCCCAGGTCGTGGTCCTGCTGGTCGACGCCGAGGCGCCGCTGGAGAAGCAGGAGCTGACGCTGGCCGCGCGCGTGGTCGAGGAGGGCCGCGCCATGGTGCTGGCCGTCAACAAGTGGGACCTGGTCGGCGACCGGCGCGCGGCGATG
>JANQKO010000593.1 GCA_028281075.1 Alphaproteobacteria bacterium
TGGTGATGGCGCTGGCGAACGCCAAGACCATGCTGTTCTACCTGGCCCTGCTGCCGAACATCATCGACGTGACCGGGGTCGGCGCCGGCACCTTCCTGCAGCTCTCGGCGCTGCTGGTCGTGGTCTATATCGGCGTGCTGGCGGCCTACATGACCGGCGCCAGCCGCGCCCGGCGCCTGCTGACCACGCCCCGGGCGCTGCGCGCCGTCAACCGCGCCAGCGCCGTGGCGATGACCGGCGCGGCGGCCGTCGTCGCGACCCGAGGCTGACTCACGCCGGCGTCGCGGCCGGGGCCGGCTTCGGCGCCGCGATACCGTAGATCGTGGCGTAGAGCGTGGGCACGACCAGCATCGTGAGCACGGTGCCGAAGGCGAGGCCGGCCATGATGGTGACGGCCATGCCGATGAAGAACGGGTCCTGGATCAGCGGCGCCACGCCGAGCACGGTCGTCGCGGCGGCGAGCGCCACCGGCCGCAGGCGCGAGACGGCGGCCATCATCGTGGCGTCATAGCGGCCGAGCCCCGCCGCCATCTGAATGTCGATCTCGTCCAGCAGCACGATGGCGTTCTTGATCATCATGCCGGCCAGCGACATCGCGCCCAGCAGCGCCAGGAAGCCGAACGCGGCGCCCGTCGCCAGCAGGCCGGCGGTGATGCCGATGAAAGCGAGCGGCACCGTCAGCACGATCACCAGCGGCGGCCGGAAATCGTTGAACAGCGCCACCATGATGAACAGCATGACGACGGCGGCGGGAACGATGCCGGGAATCAGCGAGGCCTGGGCGTCGCGCGAGGACTCGTGCTCGCCGCCCCATTCCCAGCCATAGCCCGGCGGCAACCGGTAGGCCTGGATCTCGGCCGCGAGCGACTGCTGCATCGTCGGCAGGGTCTCGCCGAGCACCGGATTGCCCTGGACCTTGATCGTCCGCCGCCGGTCGCGGCGCCAGATCAGCGGCTCCTCCCACTCGGTGCCGATGGCCCGCGTGACCTGCGACAGCGGCACCGGGTCGGTCGACATCGCCGACTGGACGTCGATCACGTCGAGGCCGCCGACATTCCTGCGTTCGTCTTCGATGTTGCGCAGCACGATCGGGATCAGGTCGTCGTCCTCACGGTAGAGCGCGATCTGTCGGCCATCGAAGGCGCGCTTGGTGGCGCGCGCGATGTCTTCGCGCGTGACTCCGGCCCAGCGGCCCCGCTCCTGGCTGTATTCCGGCACGACCTTGAGCACCCGCTGCCGCCAGTCGGTGCGGGTATAGGCGGTCAGCGGATCGGCCTCGACGATGTCGCGCAGGTCGCCGGCGATGGCCCGCAGCGTCTCGGGCCTGGCATCGCCCGGCCCGATCACGCGAACGTCGAACTTCCAGGTGAAGGCGGGACCGACGCCGAACTGCCGGATCGGCACCACGGCTTCGGGAAAATGCTCGGCGAACAGCGGCGTCCATTCCCGGATCATGTCGGGAATGTCGCGATAGTCCTTCACGTTGACGACGAGCTGCGCGTAGGACGCATAGGGCTTTTCCGGCTCGACCGGCAGGTAGAAGCGCGGCGGGCCGGCGCCGATGTAGGACGCCACGCCCGTGACCCGCGCGTCAGTCATGATCTTTTCCTCGGCCTGGCGCACGGCGGCCGCGGTTTGCACGATGCGCGAGCCTTCCGGTCCCCAATAGTCGATCATGAACTTGTTCATTGAGGATTCCGGGAAAAAGAGCTGTTCGACCCGCTGGAAGCTGGCGCCGGCCAGGACCAGCAGCCCGACCATGCCGGCGATGGTCAGCCAGCGGCCGCGGATGCAGCGTTCGAGCAGGTCACGGAAGAGGCCGAAGAAACGGCCGCCATAGGGATCGCCGGCCCGCTCGCCCGGTTTCGGATCGGGCAGCATGTCGACGCATTGCAACGGCGTCAGCGTCATTGAAATGACCCAACTGGTCAGCAGCGAGATGGCGACGACGCTGAACAGGGTGGCGCAATACTCGCCGGCGTCCTCTTCCGAAGCGAAGATCGGGAAGAAGGCCATGACCGCGATCACGGTCGCGCCCAGCAGCGGCATGGACGGCTGGGCGGCGGCCTCGATCGCCGCCTGCCTGCGGTTCATGCCTTTCTGCAGCCGCACCGATATGCCATCGGCGACAACGATCGAATTGTCGACCATCATGCCCAGTGCGATGACCAGCGCGCCGAGCGACATGCGCTGCAGGTCGATCCCGAACAGCGCCATCAGCATGAAGCTGGCGAGGATCGTCACCACCAACGAGGTGCCGATGATCACGCCCATGCGCCAGCCCATGAACAGCGCGATCAGGACCAGGACGATGGCGACGGCTTCCAGGAACGAGACCAGGAAGTTCAGCACGGCTGCGTCGACGATGTCCGACTGCCAGTGCACGCGGTGGGCCTCGATGCCGACCGGCAGCGTCGCGATCAGCTCGGCAAGGCGCGCGTCGATCGCCACGCCGAGCTCGACGATATTGACGCCCTTGGTGTTGGTGATGGACACGCCGATCGCCGGCAGGCCGTTGTAGCGCATCATCGTGCCGGGCGGGTCGGCGTAGCCCTGGATCACGGTGCCGATGTCGCGGATACGGATCAGCTCGCCCGACGCGCCGGGGGCGTCGTCCTGCCGCAGGGTCTGCAGGCTGTCGGTCAGGCTCGGCTGGATCGTCAGGTTGCCGATATCCGCCGGCGTCTCGAACGCGCCCGTCGGCGCGATACGTAGTCGACGGTCAAGCAGATCGACACTGCCAGCATCGACGACCATGTTCTGAATCCGCAGCGTCGATTCGATACTCTGGTCGCTGATGCCGAGCTGGGTGAGCTGGGTTTCGGCGACGTCAAGATAGATCACCTTGCGCTGGGTGCCCCAGAGGTCGACCCGCGCGACGCCCTTGACCAGGCTGAGCTCGCGTTTCAGATCCTTGGCGTAGCGCTCCAGTTCCGCGTAGCTGAAGCCGTCGCCGGTAACGGCGAGCTGAAAGCCGAAGACGTCGCCGAAATCGTCGGCCACGTCGGGCCGGCCGGCGCCGGGGGGCAGCGAACCCTCGACGTCGCGTATCTTGCGCCGGAGCTCGTCCCAGATCTGCGGCATTTCTTCGGAGACGAAGCTGCGGCGGATGTTGACCTGAATGATCGACAGGCCGGCACGCGACAGCGACTCGATGTAATCGATCTGCGGCATTTCCTGGATCGCCAGCTCGATCCGGTCGGTCACCTCGAGCTCGACCTCCCGCGGGCTGGCGCCGGGATAGGCGGTCGAGATCACCGCCGACTTGATGGTGAATTCGGGGTCTTCGAGCTGGCCGAGGCTGAAATAGGCGGCGATGCCGCCGACGAACAGCAGCGCGGTGGTGAAATAGGTCACGGTGCGCCTGGCCAGCGCGAAGGCGATGATTGCCTGCATGATCGCCGCCTAGTTCTCGAGGATACGAATCTTCTGGCCGTCCTTCAGCGAGTTGACCCCCGCCGTCACCACCCACTCGCCGGCTTCGAGGCCGTCCGTGACCAGAATGCCGCGGTTCGTCAGGTCGCCGGTGGTCACCACGCGTTGCATCACCCGCATGGTACCCTCGTCGATAACCCAGACCAGGGACGCGCCGCCGGCGCCGCCGAAGGTCGCCGACAACGGAACCTCGACCTCACGGCCGCTGCCGACCGGGCCGATGACGGTCTTGCTGGTCACGCGTCCCGCCATGCCGGGCAGGATGTCGATGCCGTCAGGCTGCGCCATCGCCACCGTCACCGGATAGGTGCGCGTGGTTTCGGAAGCCTCGGCGCCGATCTCCTTGATCGTGCCGGTGATCTCGACGTTCGCGAAGGCGTCGAAGATCACCACCACCTCCTTGACCCGCGGCGCGAGCGAAATCATGCTTTCCGGGATGTTGACGACCATCTCGATCCGGGTCGGGTCGAGCAGGCGCAGGATGCGCTGCTTCTCGCGCACTTCCTCGAAAGTCTCCACATAGGTGGCCACGACGACGCCGGCGAACGGCGCGGTGATCGTGGTGTAGCCGAGGTCGAGCCGGGCGCGTTGCAGGTTCGCCTGTTGCGAGCGGACCTCGGCGCTGTTCTCACCCTCGGCGGCGATATAGCGGTCCAGCGCGGCCTTGGCGACGTGCCCCTTCCGGTACAGCGCCTCCTGGCGCTGCAACTGCAGGCGGGCGTTCCGCAGCGAGGCCTGGGCGCGGTTGACGTTGGCGGCGATGCGGTCGACCTCGGCCTGGAACGTCGCCGGATCGATCCTGGCCAGGACGTCGCCCGCCGCGATCCGGTCGCCCACCTTGACCGGGAACGCGATCAGCGGGCCGGCGACACGAAAGGCCAGTTCCACCTCGCGCGCCGCCCGCGCCCGGCCGGGGAACCAGCGCTGTTGCAACACGCTGGCGTCACCGAGCTTGATCGCCTTGACCGGCCGCACGACCTCCGGCGCCGCGGCGTCGTCGTCGCGGCAGGCGCCGAGCGCCAGAAGCAGCACCGCGCCGGTCAGCGCGAGAAAGGGTTTCGACATCGTTCCGCCTTTCCGACAATGTCGGTATCGACACCCGCGACCCCCGGTCTTATCGGCGACATCCGTATCCGCACAGCCGTGCCGGCGCCAGGAAAATCACCCCCGGCCCGTTCCGATCGAAAAGATGCATGCCCTCACCCCATCTCTCGTCGCCGTCGCGACGGTCCGTTCAGCGATTGTAGATTTTCCATATCGCGTTTCCAGATCCCCTGGCGCGAGATGGTATCCGTCGTAATCAAGCGGACAGGGCGATGTTTGCCAAGGCCGTGACCGGCGGCGAGAATGGGGTCGGGAATCCGGAGACGTCATGGCACAGCCCGAGATCAAGCTGATCGACACGGTGACCAAGCTGGACGACGGCCACCGCGACGTGGTGCTGATCGGGGCCAGCCACGGCGGCGTCTATGCCGCCTGTTGCGCCGCCAGGGCCGGCGTGCGGGCGGTGATCCTGAACGACGCCTCGGTCGGCAGGGACCGGGCCGGCATCGGCGGCCTCGCCTATCTGCAGGCGCTCGGCCTGCCGGCGGCGACGGTGGACGCGGCCACCGGTTGCATCGCCCATGCCGCCGACATGGCCGAACATGGCCGGATCAGCCATGTGAACGCGGCGGCGGCCGCCCTCGGCGCCACGGCCGGACAGGCGACGATGGCCTGCGCCGAGGCGCTTCGTGCGGCGCCGGCCTGGACCGGCACCGCGCCGCCCTACGACGAAGCCCGGTTCGTGCTGCGGGCGGCGGCGGGCGCGCCGCGCGTGATCGGCTGCGATTCCGCCTCGCTGATCGACCGGGATGACGATGCCGGCGCCATCGTGATCACCGGCTCGCACGGCGCGCTGCTCGGCGGCAGGGCCGACATGGCGGTCCCGAACGGCCTGCTGGCCGTGACCTTCAATGACGCGGGCGTCGGCAAGGACGGCGCCGGCATCCGGCGGCTGGCGCTGCTGGACACCTATCCGACGATCGCCGCCACGGTCGCGGCCGGGACGGCGCGCATCGGCAACGCCCGCTCGGCCTGGGACGACGGCATCGTCAGCCATGTGAACGAGACCGCCCGCGCGGCCGGCGCCGCACCCGGGATGGCCTTGCGGGCCTTCGTCGACCGCGTGATCGAAACGGCAGATAAGTGAGGAACCGGAGATGCAACTGACCGACGGCCAGATGGCGGCATTCGAACGCGACGGCTACCTGTTCCTGCCCGAGCTGTTCTCACCTGAGGAAATCGCGGTGCTGATGGGCGACATGCCGCGGATCTGGGGCATGCATCGGCCGGAGGTATTGCGCGCCGACGACGGCGAGGTGCGCGCGTGCCTCGCCATGGAGCGCTACAGCGAGCCGTTCCGGCGCCTGTTGTCGCACCCCCGGCTGCTGGAACCGGCGCTGCAGATCCTGGACGGTCCGGTCTACGCGCACCAGTACAAGGTCATCCCCAAGGAGCCGTTTGGCAAGCTCGACTTTCCCTGGCACCAGGACTTCGCCTCCTGGCACGCGCATGACGGCATGCCGGCGCCACAGGCCATGAACTTCGCGCTGTTCATGGACGAGGTGACCGAGTTCAACGGGCCGATCTGCTTCATCCCCGGCTCGCATCGCGACGGCCGCATGGCCGCCGAGGCCGAGCCGCTGCCCGGCGCGACGCCGCTGCTGACGCTGTCGCCGGAAGACGTGTCGTGCCTGGCCGGGACCAACGGCATCGTCGCGCCGAAGGGGCCTTCGGGCTCGGGCGTGTTCTTCCATGGCTGCCTGGCGCACGCCTCGGCGCCGAACATCTCGCCCTGGACCCGGCACATCGTCTATCTGACCTGTAACCGGGTCGACAACGCGATCACCAGGCCGACCCGGCCCGACTACTACGCCAACCGGGACTTCACGCCGCTTGAACTGCTGGGAGACGATTGCCTGCTGGAACTGGCGCGCGAGACGGACGCGGCGGAGTAGTAGAAGACGTATCCCGAACGGCTTTTGATTTTTCGGCGAACCAGCCCGATCTCGGTCGGACGTTTGGCCGCTTAGCCGCTATCATGGCGGCATGACGACGCCGATTTCGTTCACCATCGACATTCCGGACACGACGCTGGACCGCATCCGGCGGCGGGTGGCCGACTACGACTGGCACGAGATGCCGGACGACGGCGGCTGGGGCTATGGCGCCAACCTCGACTATATGCGCGACCTCTGCGCCTACTGGGTCGAGGCATACGACTGGCGGGCGCACGAGGCCGCCATGAACGCCTGGCCGCACTTCATCGCCCGGATCAATGGCCTGGACATCCATTACATCCACGAGCGCGGCAGCGGCCCGAACCCGGTGCCGCTGATCATCAGCCATGGCTGGCCGGGCTCGGTCTGGGAGTTCCAGGACATCATCGGGCCGCTGGCGCATCCCGAGCGCCATGGCGGCAACGCGGCCGACGCCTTCGACGTGATCGTGCCGTCGCTGCCGGGCTATGGCTTCTCGTCCAAGCCGGCGCGGCCGATCGGACCGCGCAAGACGGCGGCCTATTTCGCGGCGCTGATGAACCAGGTGCTGGGCTATGACGGCTATATGGCGCAGGGCGGCGACTGGGGCAGCGTGATCACGAGCTGGCTCGGCTTCGACCATGCGCCGGCCTGTCAGGCGATCCACCTGAACATGAACGGCCTGCGCCCCGGCGGCGCGCGGCCGGAAACGGACGCGGAGATCGCCTGGGCCCGGCGGTCGCGCGAGATCTTCGCGGTCGAGGGCGGCTATTTCCGCCTGCAGTCGACCAAGCCGCAAACCTTGTCCTATGCCCTGATGGACAGCCCCGTGGGCATCGCCGCCTGGATCATCGAGAAGTTCCACGGCTGGTCCGACATCGACGGCGACGACCTGCAGTCGGTCTATGCCATGGACCGGCTGCTGACCAACGTGATGATCTATCTGGTCACGCGGACCTTCAACACCAGCACCTGGATGTATTACGGCTACCGCCACGAGAGCAACGCGCTGCCGCCGGGCGAGCGCGTCGAGGTGCCGGTCGGCATCGCCCGGTTCCCGAAGGACCTGATCCTCTGGCCGCCGCGGTCCCATGCCGAGAAGGCCTACAACGTCACGCGCTGGACCGAGATGCCGCGCGGCGGCCATTTCGCCGCCATGGAGCAGCCGGAGCTGCTGGTCGACGACATCAGGGCATTCGCCCGCGGCCTGCGCTGACGCCACCCGTCGACAATGCAATGAAAGAGAGTGCGCATGATCGATTTCGCGTTGACGCCCGAACAGACGGACCTGCAGGCCCGCACCGCCAGCTTCGTGCGCGAGAAGATCATCCCGTTCGAGAGCGATCCGCGGCGCACGCCGCACGGGCCGACCGACGACCTGCGCGCCGAGCTGGTGGCGCTCGGGCAGGCCGAGGGACTGCTGTCCTCGCATGTGAGCCCGGAATGGGGCGGGCTCGGCCACGACCACCGCACCAAGGCGGTGCTGTTCGAGGCGGCGGGCTATTCCATGCTGGGGCCGGTGGCGCTGAACATCGCCGCGCCCGACGAGGGCAACATGCACCTGCTGGACGAGGTCGCGCGCGATGACCAGAAGGCACGTTACCTGAAGCCCCTGGCGGCCGGCGAGACCCGCTCCTGCTTCGCCATGACCGAGCCGATGCCGGGCGCCGGCTCGGACCCGAGCGCGCTTTTGACCACGGCCCGCCAGGACGGCAACGAATACGTCATCAGCGGCAAGAAATGGCTGATCACCGGGGCCGAGGGCGCGGCCTTCGCGATCATCATGGCGCGCACCGAGGACGCGGCCGGCAACGATCTCGGCGCGTCCATGTTCCTGTGGCCCATGGACGACCCGGCGATCGAGATCGAGCGCACGCTGGACACGCTCGATTCCAGCTTCACCGGCGGCCACGCGGTGCTGAACTTCAACGACCTCAGGGTGACGCCCGACTCGGTGCTGGGCGAGATCGGCCACGGCTTCCGCTATGCGCAAGTGCGGCTGGCGCCGGCACGGCTGACGCACTGCATGCGCTGGCTGGGCGCGGCGACGCGGGCGCACGACATCGCCACGGACTATGCGTCGAAACGCGAGGTCTTCGGCAACCGGCTGATCGAACACCAGGGCGCCAGCTTCCAGCTCGCCGACAACGAGATGGACCTGCAGACGGCGCGGCTGGCGATCTGGCACACCGCCTGGGTGCTGGACCAGGGCCGGCGCGGCGGCCGCGAATCCAGCATGGC
>JANQKO010000603.1 GCA_028281075.1 Alphaproteobacteria bacterium
CAATAAAATTAATTGAAAAATAAAATATAGACATTATTTTGTCTTACTCCTTTCTTAAAATGTTGGCTTACTAAGTGAAAATACATGGCAAAAGTTTAAGAAATTTATTTAATTTAAGATTTAAGTTTAAAAATACGTGCTGCGCGGCGGCTTCGACCTGCCGCCGCTGATGTTCGACGTCGAGGAGATCGAGGCGCTGGTCCTGGGCGTGCAGATCGTCGGCCGCTGGGGCGATCCCGGGCTCGCCGCCGCGGCCCGGCGCATCCAGGAGAAGGTCGAGGCGGTGCTGCCCGATCACCTGCGTGACGAATTGCTGGAAACGCCGCTGTTCGCGCCGCCGACCCGGGCCCAGGTGCCGTTCTCGGTCGACCTGGCCGCGCTCCGGCATGCCATCCGCGACCGCCGCAAGGTGCATTTCGGCTATACCAACGAGCAGGGCCGGCCGACGACACGGACGGTGCGGCCCCTGGGGCTCGCCTTCTACGGCCCGGTCTGGCTGTTCATGGCCTGGTGCGAGCTGCGCGACGACTTCCGCGCCTTCCGCGTCGACCGCATGAGCGACGCCGTCGTCCTGGACGCGGCCTTCCGGCACGAGGACGGCAAGCGCATCACCGACTATATCGCCCGCGAGGAAGCCGCCGCGGCCGCCTGCCGCAAGCGCCGCGACAAACGCGCTTAGATCGGTTATCGAATAAGGCGGGAACAGGGAGGACGCCCGCATGCATATCGACGCCACGCCCGAGGATCTGGCCTTCCGCGAGGAGGTCCGCGGCTTTCTCGACGATAAGCTGACGCCCGATCTGCGGGAGGCGACGCGGCTGACGAGCGGCGTCTATTCCGAGTTCGAGACCGCCTTCCGCTGGCACAGGATCCTGCACGAGAAGGGCTGGATCGCGCCCGGCTGGCCACGGGAATACGGCGGCACCGGCTGGACGCCGATGCAGCGCTACATCTATGACAGCGAGGCCGGCCGCGCCGGCGTGCCGCGGCTGTTCTCCATGGGCCTGCGCATGGTCGGCCCGGTGATCATGAAATACGGCCGGCCCGACCAGAAGGCGTACTACCTGCCGCGCATCCTGTCGGGCGACGACGTCTGGTGCCAGGGCTATTCCGAGCCCGGCTCCGGCTCCGATCTCGCCTCCCTGCAATGCCGGGCCGACAAGGACGGCGACGACTACGTGGTCAACGGCAGCAAGATCTGGACCACGGGCGCGCAGCACGCCAACCGCATGTTCTGCCTCGTGCGCACGTCGACCGAGGGCAAGCCGCAGCAGGGCATCAGCTTTATCCTGATCGACATGGATACGCCCGGCATCCGCGTCGAGCCGATCATCACGCTCGCCGGCGACCACGAGGTCAACCAGGTCTTCTTCGACGACGTGCGCGTGCCGCGGGCGAACCGCGTCGGCGAGGAGAATGACGGCTGGACCGTCGCCAAGTATCTGCTCGAGTTCGAGCGCGGCGGCACGGCCTATGCCACGACGCTCGGCGCCACGCTCGCCGGCGCCCGCCGCATCGCCGAGGCCGAGGCGAGCGGCGGCGGCCGGCTGATCGACGACGACGGCTTCCGCCGCAAGCTGGCCGCGGCCGAGATCGCCGTCGACGCCCTGCAGGCGACCGAGCACCGCATCATGTCCGAGATCGCCCGGCGCGGCCGGCCCGGCCCGGCTTCCTCGATGATGAAGGTCTCGGGCTCCGAATTGCACCAGCGGATCACCGAGCTGGCGGTCGAGGCGATCGCCTACTACGCCGCGCCCGACCAGCCCGAGGCCCGCGTGCCGGGCCGTAACCTCGATCCCGTCGGCCCTGACCACGCCGTCGCGGTGATGCCGAAATACCTCAACTATCGCGCCGCCTCGATCTACGCCGGCAGCAACGAGATCCAGCGCAACATCATGGCCAAGCTGGTGCTGGGGTTGGCGTAACCTTTAACCCATATATGGCAAGAGCATTCGGCACCGGGTCAAACGAATATGCTCTGTAGCCCGTAGCTGGTAGAATTCGATGGCTGCAGGAGTTAACGAAATGTCACCTGTCAAGATCGCCGGCAAGACCAATAAAGAACTTCACGACTTTGCCGATCTGATTGGCAAAAATGCGGACGATGTTGCCGACGAGGTCTTGCGCGAATTCTTGGCATGGCAGAAGAGCGAGGTCGAGATCATCAGACAGGCTCAACTCGAGGCCAAAGATCTTCGAAACTTGATTCCTGCTGGTGAGGTTTGGAAGAAGTTCGGTCTGTGAGGGTCCGGTTTACGCCAAGTGCCGTCCGACATCTGGAAGAAGTTTTTGACCATATCGCCGAGGACAATGTCTCCGCCGCGAAGGCCGTCATTCTGAAGATCAGGCAGTCAATCGAGTTACTCCGCGACAACCCTGATATGGGACGACAGGGACGCGTCGAAGGAACGCGAGAACGTGTGGTTCCAGGGAGCCAATATATCGTCGTTTATGAGAGGCAATCTGATTCTATCGTTATCCTTGCCGTGCGGCACGGGATGCGTGCGTGGCCGAAGAGTTTCGGGCGTGAATAGATTCGATCTGGTTTTGCACGGCTGGGATTGCTATCTGAGCATGCGATGCTGCGGACATGTCGTCTGACTTGATTGTTCGGCCCCTTGCGTCAAACGACTACCCGCAATGGCGGCCGTTGTGGGACGGCTACAACGCCTTCTACGGCCGGGCGGGCGAGGCGGCGCTGGCCGAGGAGATCACGGCCGCGACCTGGCAGCGTTTCTTCGACGCCTACGAGCCCGTGCACGCGCTGGTCGCCGAACGCGACGGCGCGCTGCTGGGCCTGGTCCATTACCTGTTCCACCGCAGCACCACGACGATCGAGCCGAACTGCTATCTGCAGGACCTGTTCACGTCCGAGGCCGCGCGCGGCCAGGGCGTCGGCCGTGCCCTCGTCGCGGCCGTCTACGAACGCGCGCGCGCGGCCGGCGGTGGCCGGGTCTATTGGCTGACCCACGAGACCAACCGCGCGGCCCGCGCCCTCTACGACAAGATCGCCGACGACACCGGCTTCATCCTCTACCGCAAGCTGCTCTGACCGGCGCCCTGCCGGTCTGACATCGAGACGACACGGAAACGTCGTCGTTCTGCAAAGGCGCTGCGTTAGTAGGTCATGGGACGTCGGCGGCGTCCGGCCGTGCCCGGCCCCGCCCGAACGTCCAGAAACGCGCAGACAAAGGGATGACCATGAGTTTCCATAGCCGCCTTCGCGCCGCGCTGGCCGCATCGGCCTTCGCCACCGCCGCCCTCCTCGCATCCGGACCCGCCGCCGCCCGCGATCTCGGCGTCGCCGTGCAGAAGCTGCCCGACGTCCTCGAACCGGCGATGGAGAATTCCAACGTCCATCTGCGCGTGATGTATTCGATCTTCGAGACGCTGGTGAAGACCGACTACCGCGACGGCGGCCAGCTCAAGCCCGGCCTGGCCACGGCCTGGCAGGTCGAAAGCCCGCAATCGATCCTGTTCACCCTGCGCCAGGGCGTCCGCTTCCACAACGGCGAGGAGATGACCGCCGAGGACGTCGCCTGGGCCTTCAGCAAGGAGCGCCTGTCGGTCGAGGGTGTGACCGGCAAGAAGACCGTCGTCGTCAAGCCCTTCCTCGGCAACGTCGCCGGCGCCGAGGTCGTCGACCGCTACAAGGTCCGCATCCGCATGAAGAAGGACGACGCGCTGATCCTGCAGCGCTTCGCCAACTATCCGGCCCAGATCGGCTCGAAGAAGGCCTTCGAGGCCGCCGGCAGCGACTGGAGCGCATGGGCGAAGAAGCCGGTCGGCACCGGTCCCTACAAGGTCGAGGAATTCGTCTTCGGCGAGCGCCTGGTGCTGGCGCCGTTCGACGGCTATTGGGGCGACAGGAAGGCGGCGGCCAAGCAGGTGACCTTCACGGTCGTGCCCGAGATCGCCACCCGCATCGCCGGCCTGCGTTCGGGCCAGTTCGACATCATCACCGAGGTCGGCCCCGACCATATCGAGGAGATCGAGCAGGCCAAGGGCGTCAGCATCGCCGGCGGCCCGATCCTGAACATCCGCGGCCTGATCTACGACAGCACCGACAACATGCTCGCCGATGCGCGCATCCGCCGCGCGCTGAACCTGGCCATCGACCGCCAGGCCATCGTCGACAGCCTCTATGCCGGCAAGACCGACGTGCCCAAGGGCTGGCAGATGAACGTCTTCGGCGACATGTTCCTGTCCGAGCGGCCGACGCCCGCCTTCGACGTCGACAAGGCCAAGGCGCTGCTGGCCGAGGCCGGCTACCAGGGCGAGGAGATCGTCTACCGCTCGCAGCAGGGTTACTACACCAACCAGGGCGAGACCGCGCGCATCCTGGTCGCCATGTGGAAGAAGGCCGGCCTGAACGTCCGCCTCGACATGGTCGAGAACTGGGGCCAGGTCTACGAGGACACGGCCGAGCGCGGCATCTTCGACGGCTCGTTCACGGCCTACTATCCCGACCCCGTCGGCCAGATCTGGCGCCGCTTCGGTCCGAACGGCTCCTGGGTCCAGCGCGGCATGTTCAAGAACAACGACACCTTCCTGAAGCTTGGCGCCGAGCTCGAAACGAACCCGGACACGTCGGTGCGGCGCAAGGTCTTCGCCCGAATGCTGGACAATTTCGAGATGGACCCGCACGGCACGCCGCTGCATTCGCTGACCCAGTTCTATGGTGTCCGCGACGGCGTCGACTGGAAGCCCTATCCGACCCAATACATGAACCTGACCAGCGCGGAACTGGCCTTCACGAACTGAGGTGAACCATCCAGCGTTCGCGGAGCAACCGCCGCCGCGCGCCAGCGCGGCGGCGCCGCTGCTCCGGGCCGAAGGTCTCGCCGTCGAATTCGATACCGACGATGGGCCCGTCACGGCCGTCCGCGGCGTCGACCTGAGCCTGGCCGAGGGCGAGGTGCTGGGCCTGGTCGGCGAATCCGGCTCGGGCAAGAGCGTCACCTGTCAGGCGCTGCTTGGGCTGCTGCCCGGCACGGCCAAGGCCAGCGGCCGGATCATGGTCGGCGGCGACGTTCTGGCACTGGACGATGGGGCGGCCTTCGCGCGCCTGCGCGGCCGCACGCTGTCGATGATCTTCCAGGACCCGATGAGCGCGCTCGACCCGCTGATGACCGTGCGCGGCCATCTGATCCAGCGCCTGAAGCGTCACGCCGCCGCCGGCGATCTCGACGCCCGGGCAGCCGAGCTCTTGCGCCGGGCGGGTGTCGCCGATGCCGGCCGCGTGCTGCGCGCCTATCCGCACCAGCTCTCGGGCGGGCTTTGCCAGCGCGCCGCTATCGCGCTGGCGCTGGCCGGGTCGCCGCGCCTGCTGGTCGCCGACGAGCCGACCACGGCGCTCGACGTCACCATCCAGGCCCAGGTCCTGGACCTGCTGGCCGAGTTGCGCGAGA